>NZ_JBFAJA010000082.1:12461-63685 GCF_040654975.1 Dactylosporangium sp. NPDC050588
GTGAGCACGGGATGAGCGCGGACCCCGGGCCGCCAATCACCCAGCGGTGAGCACGGGATGAGCGCGGACCCCGGGCCGCCAATCACCCAGCGGTGAGCACGGGATGAGCGCGGACCCCGGGCCGCCAATCACCCAGCGGTGGCGACGGCCCGGTCCGTGCCGCGAGTAGCGTGAGGCGTGGTGACAGTCGGTGGCGCTCGTTGCGGTTCGGGCGCCACCTCCTCATCCGGGCGCGCGTGACGCGATCCCGGCCCGCTGGACGCACGGCGTCCCGGTGCGACATCGACTGCGACATCGACGACGCGAGGAGGAACGACGGGTATGACAGCGGCCCCGGATGCCCGGCACCGCGCCGTCGGATAGCTCGCGGCGATGATCTACGTCCTCGCGGTGTGCGCCGCGGCGCTGAGCGGCGTCGGCAACGCCATCCAGCAGCGCGCGGCGGTGCGCGCACCGGCCGGCAGCGCACTGCACTGGCGGCTGCTGGCGTACCTGCTCCGGCAGCGGCTGTGGCTGGCCGGTCTCGCGATCGCCGTGGCCGGCAACATCATGACCGGGGCATCGCTGGGTCTCGGCACCGTCACGCTGGTGGAGCCGCTGACGGTCACGTCGCTACTGTTCGCGCTGCCGGTCGCGGCGATCTGGAGCCGGTACCGGCTCGGCCCCCGCGAATGGATCGGCGCGCTCGCCGTCGTCCTCGGCCTGGCCGCCTTCCTGGTGGCCGGCCAGCCGGAGCCGGGTCAACGGGCGGACGCCCCGCTGTGGCAGTGGGGGCTCGCCGCCGGGGCGATCGGGTCGATCACCTGGGGGCTGGTCCACGTGGCCCGGCGGATGCGGCCGCAGCACGAGGCGTCGGTGCTCGGCGTCGGCGCCGGCATGCTGTTCGGGCTCCAGGCGGCGCTGACCAGCACCGCCGCGCACCGGCTGTTCGACGCCGGGCTGCCTGCGGTGCTGACGTCCTGGACGCCGTACGCGGTCGTGGCGGTCGCCGCCGTCGGCATCCTGCTGGCCCAGAGCGCGTACAAGCTGGCGCCGCTGTCGGTGTCCTATCCGGCGGTGACCGCCGCGGAGCCGCTCGCCGGGGTCGCCATCGGTGTCAGTGTGCTCGGCGGCGCGTTGCAGGTCGGGCCGCTGCTGATCGTCGCGCAGGTCGTCGCGCTCGCGGTGAT
This sequence comes from Dactylosporangium sp. NPDC050588, assembly GCF_040654975.1. Taxonomy (NCBI): domain Bacteria; kingdom Bacillati; phylum Actinomycetota; class Actinomycetes; order Micromonosporales; family Micromonosporaceae; genus Dactylosporangium; species Dactylosporangium sp. NPDC050588. Next base: position 13,631 of record NZ_JBFAJA010000082.1, read on the forward strand.
GGTCGCCGGCGTCTACGCGGTGGCCGCCTCACGGCTGGTCGAGGCGCACCACCAGCACCGGTTCCACGCGCCCCATCTGCGGGTCGGGATCGGTCATCACCGCTGAGCGGGGTGCCTGCGGACCGGGTCCGCCAGGCCGTCGAGGACCGCGGCGGTGATCCCTGCCGGGTCGAGTCCGTAGCGGCGGAGCAGCTCGTCGCGGCCGCCGTGCGGCACGAACCTGGTCGGCAGCCCGAGTGTGCGCACCGGCGTGGTCACGCCGCGCCGGGACAGGTACTGCGCGAGCGCCGCGCCCACCCCGCCGTCGCGGACGCCGTCCTCGACGGTGACCACCAGGCGGTGCGCGCGGGCCAGGTCGGCCAGCGCCGGGTTGACCGGGCGCACCCAGCGCGGATCGACGACGGTGCACTCCTCACCCGTCGCCGCCACCAGGTCGGCCGCCCCCGTCGCGGCGGTGGCCAGTCCGCCGACCGGCACCAGGAGCGTGGCCGCCCGGCGGGGTGCGCGGAGCAGGTCCAGGCCCTCGACCCGGGTCACCGGTGTCACGTCGGCCATCACGTCGGCCTTCGGGAACCGCACGACGGTCGGGCCGGGGTCCGCCACCGCCTCGCGCAGCGCCCGGCGCAGCGTGGTCGCGTCGCGCGGCGCGGCGATCCGCAGGCCGGGGACGACGCCGAGCATGGCGAGGTCCCACATGCCGTGGTGGCTGGGCCCGTCCGGGCCGGTGATGCCGGCGCGGTCGAGGACGAACGTGACCGGCAGGCGGTGCAGCGCCACGTCGAGGAGCACCTGGTCGAACGCTCGGCCGAGGAACGTCGCGTAGATCGCCACGACCGGGTGCTTGCCGCCGAGCGCGAGCCCGGCGGCGGCGGTGACCGCGTGCTGCTCGGCGATCCCCACGTCGACCACCCGGTCCGGGAACACCCGGCCGAGCGCGGCCAGCCCGGTCGGGCCGGTCATGGCCGCCGACACCGCGACCAGGTCCGCGCGCTCGGTGAAGAGGTCCAGCAGCTCGTCGGAGAAGACGTCCGTCCAGGTGCGCGCGGGCGGCCTGGACGGGCGTCCGGTGGCCGGGTCGCTCACCGGCACGGTGTGCAGCTGGTCGGCCTCGTCGGTCTCGGCGGGCGGAAACCCCAGGCCCTTGCGGGTCACGCAGTGCACCACGACCGTCCGCCCGCAGGCCCGGGCCTGTTCCAGGGCCGCGTCGAGGGCGGCCGGGTCGTGGCCGTCGACGGGGCCGAGGTAGGCCAGGCCGAGCGCGCCGAACAGGTCACCACCGCCACCGTCGCCGCTCCGGAGCCGTTCGAGGTGCGCGGCGACGCCGCCGGCGGTGGGCGCGTAGGACCGGCCGTTGTCGTTGAGCAGGATCACGACCCGGCCGGGCGACGCCGACAGGTTGTTGATCTCCGCCGCCAGCCGGACGAGCTTCTCGTGGTCGAGTGCGCGGAGGTCCTCGGGGCCGGTGATCAGGTCGAGCAGCGGCCCGGGCCGGCAATGATCCGGTGGGTCTCCGGAGTCGATCACTGGGCATCGTCCTTTCTGTGTGAGCGTCAGCTCGTCTCCGGTCCGCGCTCCGGCGCCGGGCCGGCGTGTCCGTTCGCCACCTGTTGCTGGTGGATGTCCGACCGGGTGGTGCTGGCCAGCCAGATGCCGCCGATCATCGCGAGCCCGGCGACCACCTGGATCGCGAGCCGCGGCCCGTCGGTGGCGATCTGCTCGTGGAACGCGGTGACCCCGATCGCGACGCCGACGGCGGGGTCGACGATGGTGATCGCCATGAGCGGCACGGCGATCCGCGAGCTCTGGAAGGCGTTCTGGTTGAGGATCACCGCGGCGAGCCCGACGACGATGAGCGCATAGGTCTGCCCGCGGGTGAGGACGGCGATCGGATCCACGGACAGCTGCTCGGTCAACGCCTTGAGCAACGACGCGGCGATGCCGTAGAGCAGGCCGCTGGCGACGCCGAGCAGCACGGCCCGCAGCCCGTTGTGGGCGAACACCGTGCCGGCCAGGCACACCCCGAGTATCGGCCCGGCCCACAGCGCGACCCCGAGCCAGTCCTTCACCGACGGCTCGGTGATGCCGGGGCGGGGGTCGGCGGCGATGAGGAACGCGGCCAGGCTGGCGCCGCCGAGCGCCACCACGGCGTAGTCGCGGGTGTGGACGGGTCGCCGGTTGAGCGCCGCCGCCAGCGGAATGGCCAGGAACAGGCCGGTGATCAGCAGCGGCTCGACGAGGATGAGCGGCCCGAAGGTGAGTGCCACGGCCTGCAGCGCGGTGCCGATGCCCTCCGGCACCCAGGCCAGCAGCCATCTGGGCCGCTGCACCAGCCGCAGGAGCAGCCGGGGATCGAGCGGCGGCGCCCGCTCCTCCTTCTTGGCCTCGCTCTGCTCGAGCGCGGCACCGACGGCGAAGGCCGCCGCCGAACCCAGCGCCGCGACGACCGCGACAGCACTCATGACGCCCGCTCGGGGGTGTCATCCGAGTGCATCGGCACCCGCGAGCGTCGGCCGTCCGCGTGCGGCGATGCCGGCGATGCCGACCGCCGGATCCGTGGCGAACAGCGCCATCCCGGCGTCGCGGGACCGCCGGCCCCGCTCGCCACCGGAGGCCTCGGCCAGCGCCCGCCCCAGCTCGTCCGGGCCTCGCACGAGCGTGGTCACCCCGGCCTCGGCCATGGTGGCCGCGCTCGCCTTGCCGTGGCCGGGCAGCGGCCGGTACGTGAGCACGGGCAGCCCGCTGGCCATGGCCTCCAGCGCGGTGAGCCCGCCGCCGTTCTCCACGAGCACGTCGGCGGCGCGCAGCAGCTCCGGCATGTCGTCCACCCAGCCGAGGACGTGCCCGGTGCCGGCCCGCGTCATCCGGCGCCGCAGCGCCGTGTTGTGCCCGCAGACCGTGACCGGGATCGCCGCGCCCGTGGCCGCGATCTCGGCGGCCGCCGGCGCGACCTCGCCGACCCCCCAGGCGCCGGCGACGAGCAGCGCGAGCCGGCCGTCCGGCGGCAGGCCGAACCGCTGCCGGGCCCGCAGCTTCGCCGCGGCGGACGCCGGGCGGCACCGCGGGGACACCACCCGGCCGGCCACCCGGACGTCGCCCGCTCCGTGGGCGAGCGCCAGGAGTCGGCCGGTCTCGTGCGCCACGAAGTGGGCGTCGACGCCGGGGGAGAACCAGATCGGATGCGCGGCGAAGTCGGTCAGGTAGGTGATCACCGGCACGGTGAGCCGCCCGTCGCGGCGCAGCGGGCCGAGCAGCTGGCTGGCGATCGGGTAGGTCGACACGACCGCGGCGGCGCCGGCGGGCAGCGCCCGCAGCATCCGGGAACGCACCGGGCGCAGCAGGGCGCGGATGACCGGCCCGGCACCCCGGAACCGGCAGGCGATCGCGAACAGGCCGTCGTAGATCCACGGCAGCCGCAACAGCAGGCCGTGGTACGTGCCGCGCAGCAGCCGCCCGAGCCGCCACGGGAACACGTCCGTGACGTCCAGGCAGTCGACCTGGAAGCCGTGATCGCGCAGCCGGGCCGCCAGCTCGCGGGTGGTGCCGTCGTGCCCGGCGCCGACGCTGGCGGAGATCACCACGATGCGGCGGTGCGGGTCCGTGTGGACCGGACCAGACTCGGTGGTTGACACGACAGGCGATCTACCGCGAAACCGTGCGGTTCTAACCGCCGGGCGTCGCCGGAAGCTCGCGGAAAGGGAGATCCGATGCGGATCGCGGGCCGGGTCGCGCTCGTCACCGGCGCCTCCTCGGGTCTGGGCTGGGCGGCGGCGCTCCGGCTCGCCGACGCGGGCGCGCGGCTCGTCCTGCACGGCCGGGACCGGCGGCGGTTGTCGGCGCTGGCCGGGCGCACCGGCGGGCTGCCGGTGCAGGGCGACCTCGCCGACCCGCAGGAGGCGGACCGGCTGGCCGCGGAGGCGCGGCGGCTCGCCGGCGGGGTGGACATCCTCGTCAACAACGCCGGCGTGGGCTGGGCCGGGCCGTTCGGCGGGATGACGCCGCCGGACATCGACCGGCTGGTCACGGTCAACCTGGTCGCGCCGGTGCGGCTCACCCGGGCGCTGCTGCCGGCGATGTGCGCCCGCGGGGACGGGTGCGTGATGTTCGTGACGTCGATCGCCGGCCGCACGGGCGTGGCCGGCGAGGCGGTCTACGCGGCGACCAAGGCCGGCCTCGACACCTTCGCCGAGAGCCTGCGGCTGGAGACGCGGGGCTCGGGCGTCGAGGTCGGCGTGCTCGTGCCGGGCGTCGTGCAGACCGAGTTCTTCCGGCGCCGCGGCCGGCCCTACGAGCGCAGCAGACCCCGGCCGCTGCCCGTGGACCGGGTCGCGGACCTGCTGGTCCGGGCGATCGTGACCGGCAGCGCCGAACGTTACGCGCCCGGCTGGTTGCGGCTGCCGGTCGCGGTCCGCGGGGCGGCCCCCGGCCTGTACCGTCGGCTGGCCGCCCGGTTCGGCTGACGCCGCCGCCTGCCCGGTGCTACCCGGTGCGCAACGCCCGCAGCGACTGCTTGAGCGACGACATCGTCGCCAGCACGGCCGTCGGCTCGTAGCCGCAGTGGGCCATGCAGTTGGCGCAGCGCGCGTCGCGGCCCCGGCCGTAGCGCTCCCATTCGGTCGACTCCACCAGCTCCCGGTAGGTGGCGGCGTATCCGTCGGCCATCAGGTAGCAGGGGCGCTGCCAGCCGAACAGCGAATACGACGGCACCGCCCAAGCGGTACACGGGAAATCGACCCGGCCTTCGAGGAAGTCGAGGAACAGCGGCGAGTGGCTGAGGCGCCAGCGCCGCCGCCGGCCGTTGGCGAACGCCTCGCGGAACAGCTCGCGCGTCTGCTCCACGCCGAGGAAGTGCTCCTGGTCCGGGGCCTTCTCGTAGGCGTACGCCGGGGAGATCATCATCTCGTCGACCCGCAGCTCGTCGTTGAGATGGTCGAGCACGTCGATGACGGTCTGCGGGGTGTCGGTGTTGAAGAACGTCGTGTTGGTCGTGACCCGGAACCCGCGCCGCTGCGCCTCCCGTACGGCGGCCACGGCCTCGTCGAACACGCCGTCCTTGCACACCGAGGCGTCGTGACGGTCCCGGAGGCCGTCGATGTGGACGGTGAACGCGAAGTACCGCGACGGCCGGAACTTGTCGATCTTCTTCGGCAACAGGACCGCGTTGGTGCACAGGAACACGTACTTCTTGCGCTTGACGAGCTCGGCGGCGATGGTGTCGATCTGCGGGTGCATGAGCGGCTCGCCGCCGGCGATGGACACCATCGGCGCGCCGCACTCGTCGATCGCGGCAAGCGCCTGCTCGACGGACATGCGGCGCTTGAGGACGTCGGCCGGGTGCTCGATCTTGCCGCAGCCGGCGCACTTGAGATTGCAGGCGAACAGCGGCTCCAGCTCGACCAGCAGGGGAAACTTTTCGCGGCGCCGCAGCTTCTGCGCGACCAGGTACCGGCCGATCCGCAGTCGCTGCCGTAGTGGAATGCTCATCGCCGTACCTCCTTGGGCAACATGAACTCGACGTCCTCGCTCGCCGCGGTGTGCTCGTGGGCGGCCCGCGCGCCGAGCCCGGACAAGGCGCGGACGACCTCGTCGACGAGGACGGGTGGTGCCGAGGCGCCGGCGGAAACGCCGACGGTGTGGATCCCGGCGAGCCACCGCAGGTCGATGCCGCCCGCGCCGTCCACCAGGTGTGCGGGCGTCCCGGCGCGTTCGGCGACCTCGACCAGGCGGCGGGAGTTGGACGAGTTGCCGGATCCGATGATGATCATCGCCCCGCAGGCCGCCGCGACCTCGGACACCGCGAGCTGCCGGTTGGTCGTGGCGTAGCAGATGTCGTCGGACGGCGGGGCGGCCAGGTCCGGGAACCGGTCCCGCAGCACCGCGACGACGTCGGCGACGTCGTCGACGGCGAGGGTCGTCTGCACCAGGTAGGACACCCGTCGCGGGTCGTCGACGCGCACCTGCTCGGCGTCCCGGACGTCCTGGACGAGGCGGATCCGGTCGGGTGCCTCGCCGAGCACGCCGTCGGTCTCCTCGTGACCGGCGTGCCCGATGAGCAGGACGGTGTCGCCGTGGTCGGCGAACCGGCGGGCCTCGCTGTGCACCTTCGTGACGAGCGGGCAGGTGGCGTCGATGGCGTCCAGCCGCCGGTCGGCGGCGGCCGACCGGACCGCGGGCGAGATGCCGTGCGCAGAGAACACGGTCACGGCTCCCTTCGGGACGTCGTCGATGTCCTCGACGAAGACGGCGCCCCGCGCGGCGAGGTCGGCGACCACGTGCGTGTTGTGCACGATCTGCTTGCGGACGTACACCGGCGGCCCGTGCAGCTCGAGGGCGCGTTCCACGACGAGGATGGCGCGCTCGACCCCGGCGCAGAACGATCGGGGCGCGGCGAGCACGACCCGGCGGAGCGTGGTGGCGGCCGCCCACTCGTCCAGCCCGGCGGCCACGGCCGGCAGGGCCGCCAGCGCCGTGCGCAGCTGCCTCAGGGTGCCCGGCCGGACCAGCGCACCGGTGTCGGCGACGACCCGCACGCAGGCCGCGGGCCGGTCCGCCGGCCAGTCCGTGGGCCGGTCGGTGGGCCCGGCGAGCAGCCAGGTCGACTCCAGGTCCACCGCCAGCGCACCGGTGGCGGCGAGCCGGTCCCGCGTCGTCCCCCCGACCGGCCACTCCGTGCTGACCACCGGGCCGGTCCGGACGGTGAGCCCGCGCCGGCGCAGCGCGCCCGCGAGCAGGCCGGCCGCGGGGAGCACGGTCGTCCCCGGCGGACAGGTGGCCCCCGGGGCGGTCCGTACCTCGGTGGCCACGACGACGTCGCCGGGCTTCAGCGTCGGGTCCAGCCCGCCGCCGACACCGGCCACGGCGAGCGCCCCGGCGCCGGTCATGGCGGCCGAGCGGGTGGCCCGTTCGGACCGGCGGCGCCCGACACCGGTGTGCAGGACGGTGCCGGCCGAGCCGGGCAGGGCGCGACGCAGCTGCGCCGCCTCCATGCGCATCGGTGCGCAGAGCACCCAGTCACCGTCCGCCCGCTGCCGTGCCGGCGCGCTCATCGGTCCTCCTGCGGGGCGTCCCGCAGCACGCGGCCGAGGGCGCTGATCGGGAACACGAGCCGGTACAGGTGGTAGTTGATGTAGAAGTCGCCCGGGAAGCCGGTGCCGGTGTACTGCGGCTCGTCCCAGGTGCCGTCGGGGCGTTGGGTCCGCAGCAGCCACGCGACCGCCCAGCGCGCGGCGGGTGAGCGGTGCTGGCCGGTGGCGTGCAGCGCCAGCAGGGCCCAGGCGGTCTGCGACGCGGTCGAGGTCCCGCGCCCGCGCATGGCCTCGTCGTCGTAGGAGCGCAGGTCCTCGCCCCACCCGCCGTCACCGTTCTGGTGCAGCAGCAGCCAGTCCGTGGCCCGCACGATCGCCGGGTGCCGCGGCCGGATGCCGGCGGCGATCAGGGCGGGGACGACGCAGCCGACGCCGTACACGTGGTTGGCGCCCCACCGGCCGAACCAGGAACCGTCGGGCTCCTGGGCCCGCATCAGCCATCGCACGCCGCCGCGGGTGACGGCCGAGCCGGCCAGGCCCTGGGCGCACAGCGCCTCCACGATGTGGGCGGTGACGTCGGCGCTGGGCGGGTCGATGACCTCGCCGAAGTCGCAGAACGGCAGCTCGGCGACGAGCGCTCGGTCGTTGTCGGCGTCGAAGGCGCCCCACCCGCCGTCGCGTGACTGCATGCCGGCCAGCCAGCGGGTGGCCCGGTCCAGCACGGCGTGGTCCCGCAGCGGGGTTCGGCGCAGCGCCAGGATCACCTCGGCGGTGTCGTCGGTGTCGGGGTATCCGTCGTTGTCGAACTCGAACGCCCACCCGCTCGGCGGGACGCCCGCGCGGCGCACGGCCCAGTCGCCGCGGGTGGTGATCTCCTGCCCGACCAGCCAGCTCCCGGCACGGGCGAGCGCGGGATGGTCGTGCGGGACCCCCGCGTCGGCGAGCGCCGTGACCGCGAGCGCCGTGTCCCACACCGGCGACTGGCACGCCTCCAGCCGGCGGATGGTCCCGTCGGGTGTCCGCTCCCGGACGGTGAACCGCTCCAGTCCCTCGATCCCGGCCCGCAGCACCGGATGCGTGAGCGGATAGCCGAGCAGGTGCAGGGCGATGAGCGAATACACCCACGGCGGCTGGATGCCGCCCCAGGAACCGTCGGCCTCCTGCCGGGCCACGATCCACTCGGCGGCGCGGCGCAGCGCGTGGCGGCGCACCGAGCGGGCGGCGACCCGCTCGTAGCCGCGCACAGCCAGGTCGAGGCGGTGCAGCCAGCCGGTCCGGCGCGACAGCGGCGGCGGTGGTGGCGGCCGCAGCCCGGTGCGCAGCTCGGGCAGCGAGAAGCCCAGCGACCGGACGGGCCGGGTGGCCCGCACGACCGACAGCGGCACGATGGTCTGCCTGGCCCAGCACGCGAAGTCGTACACGTTGAACGGCATCCACGCGGGCAGCAGGACGAGCTCCGGCGGGATGGCGGGCACCTGGTGCCAGGGCCACTCGCCGAACAGCGCCAGCCAGATGCGGGTGAACACGCGGCTGCGTTCGACACCGCCGTGGTCCCGGACGAACGCGGACGCCGCCGCCATGTGCGGCGCGTCGGGCGCGTCGCCGGCCAGCCGCAGCGCCGCGTACGCCTCGATGGTGGTGGACAGGTCGCCCGGCCCGCCGTGAAATGTCGCCCAGGCGCCGTCGTCGAGCTGCCGGGAGCGGATCCAGCGGGCCGTCTGCGCGGTCAGCTGCTCGTCGCAGATGCCGAGGAACCGGCGCAGCAGCAGGTCCTCGGCCTCCATCGTCACGTTGGTCTCCAGCTCGCCCTTCCACCAGCCGGCCGCGTCCTGCAGGCCGAGCAGGTGTGCCGCCGCCCGGTCCAGGCCGGCCCGGGCCCGGTCGTAGAGCTCGTCGACGGCGGGGACCTGCGTCAGCACCTGGGTCATCAGTGGTCCCGTCCCGTCACCAGGCGGGCGAGGTCCACCAGGTCGTCGTGCACGTCCGCGGGCAGCTCGAGCGCGGCGAGCTGGTCCAGCGCGCGGGCCAGGTGCCGGTCGGCCTCGTCCTGGACCCAGTCCCGGGACCCGCACTCCTCCAGGAGCCGGCCGGCGGTCGCGAGGTCGGCCTCCTGCAGCTCCTCCGCGGACGCGAACAGCGACCGGAAGTCGTCGCCGGCGGCGGTACCGGAGGTGAGCGCGTGCACGATCGGCACCGACTTCTTGCGCGCCCGCAGATCGGACCCCACCGGTTTGCCGGTGCGCGCGGGCTCGCCCCAGATGCCGAGCTGGTCGTCGACGAGCTGGAAGCTCATCCCGAGGTGCGTGCCGAAGCGGGACAGGCCCTGGGTCAGCGCCGCGGGCGCGCCGCACAGCAGCGCCCCCAGCGTGCAGGCGCACGACATCAGCGCCGCGGTCTTGTCGGCGGACATCGCGAGGGCCTCGTCGAGGCTGACGTCGTCGCGGCGCTCGAACTCCAGGTCGGCGGCCTGCCCGGCGATCAGCCGCTGCACGTCCGCGTCCAGCCGCCGGGCCGCCTGCGCGCTGCCCGGCCGGCCGTCGCCGGCGAGCGCGTCGTGCGCGAGGACCATCAGGGCGTCGCCGGCGAGGATCGCCGCGGCGGTGCCGAAGACCGCCCAGGCGGTGGGGCGGTGGCGGCGCATCGTGTCCTGGTCCATGACGTCGTCGTGCAGCAGCGAGAAGTTGTGGGCGAGCTCGACGGCGGCGGCCGCGGCCGCGCCCTGCTCGGGCGGGTGACCGGCGGCGCGGGCCGACAGCAGGGCCAGCGCCGGGCGGATGCCCTTGCCGCCGGCGGCGGTGGGTGCCCCGCCGGCGTCGCAGTAGCCCAGCTGGTAGGCGCCGACGCGCTGGTTGCGGGGATCGAGGCGACCGAGGAGGTCCCTGATCCGGGGCTCGACCAGGACGGGCACCTGATCGAGGCAGGCGACGGATGCGATGGTCAACGGGTGCCCTCCAGGTTTCGGTTCGAACACATGAGGTGGGCGAGCACGACGTCGGCGGCGCGGTGACCGCTGCGGACCGCGCCCTCCATCGTGTCCGGCCACCCCGTGTCGGTCCACGCGCCGGCCAGGACGAGGCCGGGCAGGCGGGTCGCCGCGCCGGGACGCAGCGCGCGGGTGCCGGGAGCCTGCCGGAACGTGGCGTGCGGCTCGCGGGTGACGAACGTTTCCAGCACCCGCGCCGACCGCGCCGCCGGGAAGAGCCCGGCGACGGCGGCGGCGTAGGTGACGGCGAGCCGCCCGGCGGGCACCGTGATGGTGTCGTCCGCGGCGGAGATCGAGACCACGAGGTACTGGCCGTCGGGCATCGCCGGCGGCGTACGGTCGAACACCCACTGGACCGGGGACTCCACCGCCGCGGCGAAGGGCAGGCGGGTGACGACCGAGTCGTAGCGCAGGTGGACGTTCACGATCGGGGCGCTGCCCAGCCCTTGCCAGCCGGCCCGGTCGTCGCAGGCCGCGGCCGGCACCAGCCGCGCGGCCGCGGTGTGCGGCACGGCCAGGACGACCGCGTCGGCGGCGAGCTCGTCCCGGCCCGCGCGACCGGCGGCGCCGCCGATCGCGACCCGGAACCCGGTGGTGTCCGGCTCGACCCGCTCCACCCGTCGCCCGGTGTCCACCCGCACGCCGAGCCGGGTCAGCAGCCGCAGCGCGGGACGGCCGTGCAGGCTGGACAGCGGTGCGATCGGGCGCCCGATGTCACCGGCGTCGGCCCGCTCCAGCAGCCCGGTCCGGAACACCCGCGCGGCGAGGGCCAGCGACGCCTGCTCCGCGGGGGTGTTGAGCGCCGCGACGGTGATCAGGTCCCACAGCCGGCGCACCGCGCGGGAACCCTGGCCGTGGTCCGCGAGCCAGCCGCCGAAGCTGATCCGGTCGTTGCCCGGATCGTCGGGATCCACGGCGCGCAACGCGTTGGCCGCCGTGATCGCGCGCCACCGCTCCCGGACGTTCAGCAGGGAGTACCCGGCCAGGGGCGGGAGCAGGTGGGCCGGGGCGGGCAGGCCACGGGCGCGGGCCAGCACGTGCGGCGCCCGCCCGGGAGCCAGGACCGGCACGGAGAACCGCGGCTGCAGCCGGGTCAGGCCGGTGCTGCCGAGGCGGTCCAGGAGGTCCCGGTACCGCTCGTAGCAGCGCAGGAACACGTGCTGCCCGGTGTCCACGACGAGACCGCCGTGGTCGAACGAGTACGTCGCCCCGCCCAGCTCGGCGCGCCGCTCCAGCAGCGTCACCCGGTGTCCGGCGTCCGCGAGGCGGACGGCGGCGGTGATGCCGGCGAGCCCGCCGCCGACGACGCACACCTCGCGGCCCGCGTCCGCCGCCGGCGGGCCCGGCGTCATGCCGTCCGCCTGACGAGCGCGCGGACGGCGACCGTGGCCTTCGCCCGGGACGGCAGCGACAGCCGCGTCCGGGTGACGGCCATCGGGTCGCTCACGATGCGGGCCAGCAGCCGGTGGTAGATGCCGGCCATGGCGGCGGTGCAGGCGGCGCTGCGGGCGTCCAGCATCGGCAGCAGCCGCAGGCCGGTCTCGTACCACCGCTCGGCCCGCTCGGCCTCGAAGCGCACGAGGGCGCTGAACCGGTCGGGCGGGTCGGCGAAGCCGTCACCGTCGGGCTCCAGGTTGCAGCCGAACCGGTCGAGGTCGTCCTTGGGCAGGTACACGCGGCCGTTGTGGCGGTCCTCCCGCAGGTCGCGCAGGATGTTGGTCAGCTGCAGGGCGATGCCGAGCGCGTCGGCCAGCTGGGCGGCCCGTCCGGGTGCGCCCGTGTCGAACACGCCCAGCGACAGGCGGCCGACGGAGCCGGCCACGCACCGGCAGTACCACAGGAGGTCGTCGATGGTGGCGTACGTGGTGCCGCGGACGTCGGCCGCGCAGCCGTCGATCAACTCGTCGAAGGCTTCCAGCGGGATGGGCAGCCGGCGCGCGGCGTCGTGCAGGGCCAGCAGCACCGGGTCATCGGCGGCCGCCTCCGGCAGGCGGCGCAGCGACTCGCGGACCCGGTCGAGCCGGGCCAGCTTCTCGTCCGCGGGCAGGTCGCCGTCGCCGATGTCGTCGATGCGGCGGGCGGTGGCGTACACCGCGGACAGCGCGCGTCGCTTGTGCCTGGGTAGCAGGCGGATGCCGTAGGAGAAGTTGCGGGCCTCCCGGCCGGTGATCTCCTCACACCGCCGGTACGCCTCGTCGACGGTCGCGGCGGCGCTCACCCGATGCTCCTGGCCATCGCGGCCAGCCAGGACGCCGCGATGTCACGCCGGCGCGGGCGTGGCGGTCCGGGCAGCGGGTCGTATCCGCAGCGCTCCAGCGCCCGCAGCGTCGCGTACCCGCCGGCGAGATAGCCGCCGACCGCCACCCGGGCCCAGCCGTGCAGCGTCGCGAGCAGCGGTGCGCCGGCGTCCAGCCACGCCTTCGCGCGGTCGGCCTCGAACCGGACGGCCGCCCGCAGCGCGCCGCTCGCCGTGGCCGCGGCCAGGTCGGTCTCGGGCACGCCGAACCGGTCGAGGTCCGCCGCGGGCAGGTAGACGCGGCCGCGCCGGTGATCCTCCGCGATGTCCTGCAGGTGCTCGACGACCTGCAGCGCGGTGCAGATGCGGCCCGACAGCTGTACCTGTGCCGGACCCGCCTGGTCGAACACGTGCAGGACCAGCTCGCCGACGGGGTCGGCGGACAGCGAGCAGTACCGCACGAGCTCCTCGACAGTGGCGTAGCGGGTGACGACCTGATCGACGCGGTTCGCCTCGATCAGCCGCAGCAGCGGCCCGGCGGGCAGCCGGCACGCGTCCACCGTGGGGGCGAGCGCGCACAGCACCGGGTGCTGCACCGGCCGCCCGTCGTACAGCCGATGGACCTCCGCCTCGAACACGTCGAGCATCGCCGTCCGGTCGGCCGCGGTCACCCCCACGACCGGCTCGTCACCCAGGTCGTCGACGAACCGGGCGTAGCGGTACAGCGCGAACAGGTGCCCGCGGGTGGCCCTGGGCAGGATCCGCAGCGCCACCGGGAAGTTCTCCGCCCGGGCCCGCGCCTCCAGCGGCACGGGTGCCGCCGGCGCTCTCGTCGCACTGCTCATGTCAGGCGCCCGCCCCGGCGCAGAAGGTGGTTTGTGACGCCGCGAAGGTCTCCGTGCCGCACATGGCGGCGCGCTACCCGCAATCACGCCCCCGTAACCGGCACCGCCGCCCGGCGCGACGGCCGTCTCGCACGTGGCGGCCCGTCACGGGACGTGCTGGCTCATCCGGGCGAGTCGCAGGCCCTGCCGCTCGCACTCGCCGGCGACCGCGGCCAGCGCGCCGAGGGCCGACCGCCAGGCGCCCGGAGCCGCCGCACAGTCGCTGTCGTGCAGCAGCAGGGTGGCGCCGCCGCGGATGCCGCCGGACCGGAGGTGGGCGAGCACCGTGCCCGGGGTGGCGCCGGCCTCCCAGTCGCGGCCCCAGGCGCTCCACAGCACCGGACGCAGGCCGAGCCGGGCCGCCGCGAGCAGGCTCCCCGCGGAGAGGATGCCGTACGGCGGCCGGAACCAGGCGGGCCGGACCCCGCACGTCCCGGCGATCAGTTCAGCGGTCCGGGCGAGCTCGTCGTAGACCTGACCCGGCGTCATCCGCAGGTGATCGCGGTGGGTCCAGCCGTGGACCCCGATCTCGTGCCCGTCCTCCTGGATCCGGCGCAGCAGGCCGGGTGCCTTCACCGCCATGGCACCGAGCACGAAGAAGGTCGCGGGGACGCGCAGCCGCGCCAGCGACCCCAGGAAGGCCGGCGTGGACGCGGGGTCGGGGCCGTCGTCCAGGGTGAGCGCGACGGTGCCCGGGCCGCCGGCGCCGCTCAGCGCCCGCAGGCGCCGGCGGACCAGGGGCAGCGCCGTCACCGCGGGCCCGGCGTGCAAGGCCACGACGGCCGCGGACACGCCTGCCGCCAGAAGCCGTCTGTGCATGCGGCACCTCCACGCTCGCCCTGTGGCGGGGACGGCTACCCGGTGGCGTGACCTCGAAACGGCGGGCCGTCGCGGGTGAGGTTCGGAGACCCCGGACCGGGTACGGCGGCCACATGCGACCGGACTCGGTGCGGCTGGCCGCGCGCGTGCCCGGGTGGCTGCTGACCGCCGCCGCGGTGACCGGATGCCTGCTCGTCCTGGGCGCCGGCGTCTACGCGCTCATCCACGTCCTCGTGGTGATCGCTCCCGTCGTGCTGGCGGTCGTGGCGGCGCTGCTGCTCGGCGCGCTCCTCGGCCCGCTGACCCGGCTGCTGCGGTCGCTGCGGCTGCCCGCCTGGCTGGCCTCGCTGCTGACGGTGCTGCTGCTCCTGCTCGTCCTGCTCGGCAGCCTGGTGCTGATCGGCGTGCGGGTCGTGAGCCAGTTCGGCGACCTGCGGCGGCAGCTGACCGCCGGCGTGGGCCGGCTGCACGAGCTGCTGGTGTCCGGCCCACTGCACCTCGACGCCCAGCAGATCACAGGACTGACGAACGCGGCGGAACGGGCGCTGCGCAGCGCGATCCCCGGCCCGGCGGCAGCGGCGAGCGCCGCCGAGATCCTCACCGCGAGCGTGCTGACCCTGCTGCTGCTCTTCTTCGTGCTGCGGGACGGACCGACGGCGTGGCAGCGGGCCACCACGCTCGTGCCGCCGTCCCGCCGGGCCAGGGTGACGGCCGCGGCGGCAGCAGGCTGGCACTCCGTCACCTTGTACGTGCGCGGCATCGTCGTGATCGCCTCGGTGGACGCGATCGGCATCGGCATCGCCCTGATCGTGCTGCGCGTCCCGCTCGCCCTGGCGCTGATCCTGCTGACCTTCATCGCCGCCTTCGTGCCGATCGTCGGCGCGACCGTCGCCGGCGTGATCGCCGTGGCAGTGGCCTTCGTGACCCGCGGCCCGACCACCGCCCTGCTCGTCCTGGCAGCAGTGCTCCTCGTCCAGCAGACCGAAGGCCACCTGCTGCACCCAATGGTCATGCGCCGGGCGGTCCGCCTCCACCCGGTGGTGACCCTGCTCGCCATCGGCGTGGGCACCCTCCTCGCCGGCATCGCGGGCGCCGTCGTCGCGGTGCCGACGTGCGCCTTCGTCTACCACGCCGTGGCCGGCTACCGCGCCGCCGCACTGGCGGAATCAGCCCCACCCGCCCCACCCGCCGACACCGACACCGACCCCGGCGGCGACCCGTGACACGACGCCGTGTGCGCTCGCCTCCGTCAGGCAGGCGAGTCGAAGGGCGGCTCACCGAGCGCGTGCGCAAGCCGGTTGACCACTTCGTCGGGCGTGAAGTCCCATCCCGTCAGACGCTGGCCGCTCCAGTTGATGCCGACCCGGAAGTTGTCCTTGGCGAGGTCTGGCAGCTCTTTGGTCCGCCAGGTCTCCAGTGCCATCGACACCGGACGGAACTGCGCCCCCCAGATCTGCGCCGCGCGTCGCGCGCGGGACTCCGACGACCAGTACGGGAACGCCCGCTCACCCGTGGACAACAGCGGCGCGGGGCTCCCCTGGTCGTCTCGGACCCACCAGACCGTCCGGTGCTGAGCGACCTCACGGAAGAACGCCGCTGCTTGTGCCCCGCTCGTGCTCACAGGTGTCCTTCCTCGCCGGATTCACGACAGTGCTTGCCCGCGCCGCCCGCCGACACCGACAGCGCCTCGTGACACGGCGCTGGGCGTCTACTCGCCGCCGTCCACGCGTTCGCCACCCTTCCGCCTGTCAGGGCGGGCAGGATGCATGGCCGCTTGCCCCATCAGGTTCGACTGAGCCGCGGCGTAAGCATTGGCCTTGTCGGGAAGCAGCTCAGCCATTCGCTCAAAGAATGCCCTTCCAGCGGTGCTGATAACTCGATCGAACTCTACGTTGTCCACACTCCCACGACGCACCTGTTCGCCGACTCGAGAGGCGATGACGACTCGGGAGGGCCGAAGCTGGGCCGCGTGCATGCGACCCGCGCACATTCGACGCCTTGGTTGCCAATTCTCGCGAATTGGCAACCAAGGCTAGTGCCGATGCTACCGGCGCCCGCTGAAGAGGTGGGAAGCGCGCAACAGCGCACCGTTAGGCCTCTCCTGATTCGTTGGGCGTGTCGGGCTTGTAGCAATCCGGTGGCTGCTCAATGCCGTTCCAGAAGATCCAGAGACGACCACAGGTGGGACAGCGAAACGCCGATCTGCAAGCCATGTAGATCTCTTCAGCATCTACGATGCCTTCAAACCTATCGAATTCGATGTCCGAAATAATCTTCCACTCTGTTTCATTTGGAATGAACCCGCTCGTGTGGATGATCGTAGCGCAGGCGCAGCGGAATTTCGCCATCACGGCATCACCTCAATTCGGCCTACGCGCCCACCTGTTCCCGCGATCCTTGCTTCGATGTTGGCAAGCTGGCTCGGTGGACCTGGAAGCGTGCGCCGTACTCGTCATCAACAGCCCTTCGAGCGTGAGCATTCGTCTCGAACAGGGTGAGGGTGAGTCCCCCGGCGACCGGCCGGGTCAGGGGCCGGTTTCGCCTGGTCGGACGGTGCCGGCGGCGGCCCTCGGGGGTCGATGGCGCCGCCGGGCGGACGACACGCGACGCCTCAGCGGCGCGCTGCCGTCACACGGGTCACCGGCGTCAGGCCTTCGGGCGGCGTGTGAGGACGGTCATGGCCGCAACGACTCAGGGCCGCGAGTAGTCATCCGTTGTCGGTTACTACTTCCGGGCCCGTCGGGTAGGGGCTCGCCGTGCAGGACATGTCCGACGCTTCGCGAGGTGGTCTCGGTGGGCAGGTATGTCGGGCCCGGTGACGGCCGGGTTCCGGGCTTGGCTGCTGTCGGGGATCAACGACCGGTCGCTGCAGCACGCGGGTCCGGGTGCCAAACCGGCTGCGGACCGTCGGCACTCGTGGTGGAAGGTGATGTGCCTGACCGGGGTGGACTACTTCTCCACACTGGGCTACCAGCCGGGGATCGCCGCGCTCGCCGCGGGGCTGCTGTCGCCGGTGGCGACGGTGGTGCTGGTGCTGGTCACGTTGTTCGGGGCGTTGCCGGTGTACCGGCGGGTGGCGCAGGAGAGCCCGCACGGTGAAGGGTCCATCGCGATGCTGGTGCGGCTGCTGCCGTTCTGGCAGGGGAAGCTGTTCGTGCTGGTCCTGCTGGGGTTCGCCGCCACCGACTTCGTCATCACGATGACGCTGTCCGCGGCGGACGCGACCGCGCACCTGGACGAGAACCCGTTCTGGCCGGCGGCGCTGCGCGACCACGAGGTCCTGGTGACGCTGGTCCTGCTGGTGCTGCTCGGCGCGGTGTTCCTCGTCGGGTTCACCGAAGCGGTCGGCATCGCGGTCGCGATCGTCGGGCTGTACCTGACGCTGAACCTGGTCGTGGTCGTCGAGGGCCTGTGGCTGATCGTGAGCCGCCCGTCGACGGTCACCGACTGGTCGGCGGCGTTGACCGCCCAGCACGGCAATCCGCTGCTGGTCGTGGCGATCGCGTTGGTCGTGTTCCCGAAGCTGGCGCTGGGCCTGTCCGGGTTCGAGACCGGTGTGGCGGTGATGCCGCACGTGCGCGGTGACCCGGCCGACAGCGAGGAAGCGCCGGCCGGGCGGATCCGTGACACCAGGAAGCTGCTCACCACGGCCGCGCTGATCATGAGCGGGTTCCTGCTCACCACCAGCGTCGTCACCACGGTCCTGATCCCGCCGGCGGAGTTCAAGGCGGGCGGGAAGGCTGACGGCCGGGCGTTGGCCTACCTGGCGCATGAGCACCTCGGTCCGGTCTTCGGCACGGTGTACGACCTGTCCACCATCGCCATCCTCTGGTTCGCCGGCGCGTCGGCGATGGCCGGCCTGCTGAACCTGGTGCCCCGGTACCTGCCCCGCTACGGCATGGCACCTGACTGGGCCGGGGCGGTGCGGCCGCTGGTCCTGGTGTTCCTCGTGATCGCGGTCGTGATCACCGTGTACTTCCGGGCCGACGTCAACGCCCAGGGCGGCGCCTACGCGACCGGCGTCCTCGTGCTGATCACCTCGGCGGCGGTCGCTGCCGCGCTGTCCGCCCGCCGGCACCACGAGCACCGCAAGTTCGTCTCGTTCGTGGTCATCGCCGCCGTCCTCACGTACACCACGATCGCCAACATCGCCGAACGCCCGGACGGGGTGAAGATCGCCGGGTGTTTCATCGTCGGCATCGTGCTGGTGTCGGTGCTGTCCCGGATCGACCGGTCATTCGAGCTGCGGGTGACCGACCTGCAGTTCGACGCGACCGCCAGCACCTTCATCCACGAATGCGCCCGGCGTACGATCCGGCTGGTCGCCAAGGAGCCCGCGCGCCGCTCGGCCCTCGACTACCGGGAGAAGCTCCAGCAGATCCAGGCCGACAACGACATCCCCGATGCCGCCGACGTGATCTTCGTCGAGGTGTCCATCACCGACGCCTCCGACTTCGCGTCCGCCGTCGTCGTGCGTGGCGAGGTCATGCACGGTCGCTATCGCGTCCTCGCCCTGCAGAACCCGGCCGTCGCGAGTGCGATCGCGGCGCTGCTGCTCGGCATCCGGGACCGCACGGGCCGGCGCCCGCACATCTACTTCGAGTGGACGGAGGGCAACCCGGCCGTCAACTTCCTCCGCTTCCTGATCTTCGGGCAGGGTGAGGTCGCACCGGTCACCCGCGAGGTGCTGCGCCGGCAGGAGCCCGACCGCATCCACCGGCCGCACGTCCACGTCGGATAGTAAAAGCGACGTCAGCCCGCCGGGCGCCTTGGACGCTCCTGCCCGGCGACGGCCAACGAGTCGGCCAGGCCGCTGCGCCGCAGGCGTTCATGCGCGGTCGCGCTGACGGCGGCGACGACGAGCCGGTATCCCACCTGCCCCCCGACGCGCAACGCGGCCGCCAGCGCGCCCACGCCGGCGGAGTCGATCCACGTGACCTCGGTCAGGTCGACGCCCACCAGCGTCGGATACCACTCCAGCGCCGCGGCGAGGGCACGGTGGAACACCGCCACCCCGTGACTGTCGAGCATGCCGTGCAGCACGATGAGCACCCGCCCAGCGGTCTCATTTTGCACCTCGAACGACAGAGCCACCGCGCTCTCCCTCACCGGTGAGGAACCCGAGTCTGACCCTAACGGCGAACGTCCTCACTTAGTAACACCAGCAAGTGCTGGCTTTGTAAATTGTTCGAACGGTCCTTCTTGTCAGGGCTGTCGTTCTGCGGTGTGGGCGGCGTGGGCGGCGTTGAGACGCTCAAGGGGGCCCGGGCCGTGGCGCGGCTTCGGCGGGGCGTCCAGGTGGCGCTCCCGGAGCTCGTCCATGAGCTCCTCGATGAACGCCGGACCCTCGTCGCGCATGAGCTGCTGCCGGGTCCGCAGCTCGTCGCTGCCCTGGCGCCAGTCGAGGCCCCAGTTGCCGAGGGCGTAGATGATCGGCAGCGTCTGGATGCCGGCCTCGGTGAGGCTGTAGCGGGCGCGCTGCCCCCGGAACGCGGTGCCGCGGGTGAGGATGCCCGCCTCGACCAGCCGCACGAGGCGGTCGGCGAGGATGTTCGAGGCGATGCCCTCGATCGACCCGGTGAGCAGCGCCCGGAAGTAGCGGCGGTCGCCGAAGATGACGTCGCGCAGCACGAGCATCGACCAGCGGTCCCCGAGGACCTCGACGGCGGCGTTGACCGGACACCCGGACCGTGGTTCCACGACTCCTCCTTGACAGGTGATTCGCCACCAATATAGTGGTTGCAGAACGCAACCACTATAGGGTGAGGGTGAGGATGGGCCACTTCGTCTACTGGATGAACGTGTCGCTCGACCTGCGGATCGAGCAGGTTCCCGGGGACAACGGTGCCGGCGAGTGGCTGCGCATCGACGAGCAGCTGCACCGCGAGTTCAACGCGCGGGCGCGAGCGCTCGCGCTCATGGTCCAGGGCCGCGTCGTCTACGAGACGATGGAGGAGTACTGGCCACGGGCCCGCGAGGACGCGTCGCTGCCGGACGTCATGCGCGAGTACGGCGAGATCTGGACCACCGCGCCCAAGGTGCTCGTCTCCCGCACCCGGCACACCGCCGGTCACAACACCCGGGTCATCGGCGGCGACGACGCGATCGAGCAGCTCGCCGCCCTCCGGGCCGAGACCGACGGCGCCATCGGGGTGGGCGGCGCGACGCTCGCCACGCAGCTGCTGCGGGCGGGGCTCCTCGACGAGCTGCTGCTCTTCACCCATCCCACGATCCTCGGCTTCGGCCGGCCGCTGTTCGACGACTACGACCTGCCGATCGATCTCGACCTGCTGGAGCAGCGTTCGTTCGAGCACGGCGTCACGATGCATCGCTACTCGGTGCGCGACGCGAAGAAGGCGGGCTCGTGCTGACGCGGGTCGCGGACGGTGTGCTGGTCCACGAGAGCGAGTTCCTGAAGAGCAACGCCATCGCCGTGCAGAGCGGCGCCGGCGTGCTGCTCATCGACCCCGGGGTGCAGGACCACGAGATGGCCTGCCTCGCGGCAGACCTGTCCACCTCGGGTCAGACCGTCGTGGCCGGCTTCTCGACCCATCCGCACTGGGACCACCTGCTCTGGCACGCCCAGCTCGGCGCGCCCCCGCGGTACTGCACGGCCAGCTGCGCGGACAGCGTCCGGGAGGAGCTGTCCGACCCGGACGCGAAGGCCGACATCACCGCCCACCTGGCCGAGACGGAGATCGCCGGCCAGGTCCCGCTGGACCTGTACGGCCTCGTCACCGCCCTGCCCGCAGAGACGGCGCGGATCCCATGGGACGGCCCGCGGGTCCGGATCATCGAGCATCAGGCGCACGCCCCGGGCCACGCGGCGCTGCTCATCGAGGAGCGCGGCGTGCTCGTCGCCGGCGACATGCTCTCCGACGTCCTGATCCCGATGCTCGACCTGCACGGCGCCGCCGCCGACCCGGTCGAGGACTACCTCGCCGCGCTGCGGCTGCTGGAGGACGTGGCGGGCGACGCCGGCGTCGTCGTCCCCGGCCACGGGTCGGTCGGCGGCGCCGGTCAGGTGCGCGCACGGATCGAGCTGGACCGGGCGTACGTGCTCGCCCTGCGCGAGGGCCGGGTCCCCGACGACCCGCGGATCGGCCCGTCGGCCAAGCCGGGCTGGGAGTGGGTCAGCGACGTGCACAACGGCCAGGTCCACCGCCTCGCCGCCCGAAGCTGACGACCCGTGCGGCAGCACCGGCCACGGGGCGGTGCTGCCGCACCGCGGGCGACGGT
Source organism: Dactylosporangium sp. NPDC050588 (assembly GCF_040654975.1). Lineage (NCBI taxonomy): Bacteria > Bacillati > Actinomycetota > Actinomycetes > Micromonosporales > Micromonosporaceae > Dactylosporangium > Dactylosporangium sp. NPDC050588. Next base: position 34,814 of record NZ_JBFAJA010000082.1, read on the forward strand.
GGGTCAGCGGCTGCCCCAGTAGTCGGCGAGGCCATAGAAGCCCTGGTTGAACGTGATGTGCCGGGCGAGGAACACCGCCAGCGGCCGGTCCGTCTCCATCAGCGGCGCGAGCCGCTCGCCGGCCTCCTCGATGAGCGCGGCCAGCCTGGCGTCGACCACCTCCCGGTCGACGCCGAGCAGCAACGCGTTGACGTCGCCCCACGTCACGTCCCGCTGGTAGGTGCCGTAGTCGTTGAGGATCCGGATGATCCGCTGGACCAGCCGGCCGGCGTCGACCAGCGCGCTGGTGTCGGTGACGGGTGCGTCGGTGGTGGCGATCCAGTGCGACAGGAACACCAGGGAGTAGCCGAACTCGGCGCCGGCGAGGTATTCGTCCAATGTGGGCAGTGCCGCGGCGGGGTCGGCCTTCCACTGCCAGTCGCGGGTCATCGACTCGAGCATCCTGCGGACGTCGTCCTGCCAGATCTCGGCGAGGCCGGGGAACGCCGGTGAGGTGGCGAGCTCGGCGCGGATGTCGGCGAGGAGGCCGGCCAGCTCGTCGCCCGCGGGGGCCGGGCCGCCGTCGACGACGGCGAGGCAGCGGGCCACGATCTCGTCGATCTCGGCCCGGGAGGTGGCGAGGAGGTCCATCAACCGGTCGACCGCGAAGATCCACATCGTGATCCGGTTGGCGGGGCGGAGCCGGCCGGCGTCGAGCCACGGCGCGCAGAACGTGTTCGCCAAGGCGATCGTACTGAAGAACGGGCCGTCGAACGGCTTGGCGGGGAACAGCTCCGGATACGCCCCGGCGCAGGCGATCAGGTCCCGCTGGACGTGGCTGGCGACGGCGCAGACCGCGCCGGCCTCCCTCGGCGCGAGGAGATCAGCGATCGCGGTCACCGCATGATCATACGGTCAGCCGACCGGCGCCGGCTCCTCCGAGGCGATCACGTGCTGCACCAGGCTGATCAGCCCCTGCTTGGCGCTCTTGCGGTTCCGCGCGTCGCACAGGACCAATGGGACCTGCGGGTCCAGGTCGAGCGCCATCCGCACCTCCTCCGCGTCGTACACGGGCGCGCCGTCGAAGCAGTTGACGGCCACGATGAACGGCGTGCCGTGGCGTTCGAAGTAGTCCACCGAGGGGAAGCAGTCGGCCAGCCGCCGGGTGTCGGCGAGCACGACCGCACCGATCGCGCCCAGCGCCAGCTCGTCCCACAGGTACGAGAACCGGTCCTGGCCCGGGGTGCCGAACAGGTACAGCACCAGGTCGGACGTGATGGTGATCCGGCCGAAGTCCATGGCCACGGTGGTGGTCGTCTTCGCATCGACGCCGGACGTGTCGTCGATGCCGACCCCGACCTCGGTCAGCCGCTCCTCGGTCGTCAGCGGCTCGATCTCGCTGACCGCGCCGACGTACGTGGTCTTGCCGGCACCGAACCCTCCGGCGATCAGGATCTTCACCGTGGAGGGCAGCAGCCCGCCGCCCGCGGCCGGTTCAGAGAGCGTTGAGACCATTGATGACCGCCTTGAGTAGGTGGTGACGTTGCGGCTGCGCGGCCGGCCTGGGGCCGCTGGTCAGGATCAGCCCGGCGCCGAGCAGGTCGCCGAGCAGCACCCGCACGGTGCCGAGCGGCAGGTGCAGGTGCGCCGACACCTCGGCCACGGACAGCGGCCGCTGGCACAGGTTCAGGATCGCGGCCTGCTCCGGCGGCAGGTCGCCGCGGATCGAGGCGGCCGGTTGCGTGGACACGACCACCGCGATGAGGTCGAACTCGCCTTCCGACGGCCGGGTGCGACCCTGTGTCATCGCGTACGGCCGGACGAACGGCCCGGCCTCGTCGTCAGCCCAGCCGGGGCCGTCGGTCTGCCCGCTCACTTCGCGTCAACCGGGTCCGCGGGGGTGCGCTCGGCGGTGGCCAGGTACTTGCCGACCCGGGCGACCAGCATGGCCATCTCGTACGTGATGAGGCCGATGTCGGCGTCGGAACCGGTCAGGACCGCCAGGAAGGCGCCGTGCCCGGCGGCCGTCACCAGCATGAACCCGGACTCCATCTCGACGATGGTCTGCCGGACCGCGCCGGTGCCGAAGCGGCGCCCGGCGCCGCGGGCGATGCTCTGCAGGCCGGACGCGATCGCGGCGAAGTGGTCCGCGTCGTCCTTGGTGAGGCCGTCGGACGCCGCGAGCAGCAGCCCGTCGGCCGACAGCACCACGGCCTGCTGCAGGTGCCCGACGCGTTTGACGAGGTCATTGAGCAACCACTGCAACTCAGCGACCGGATGTTTCTGCTGCACCGAACTGTCTCCTTCTACCAGGTCCCGCCGCACTTACCGGGTCCGGTTCTCGTCGTCGGCTCCCGGCCCCGGGTCACCGGTGCCGTCGGACGCCTGTCCAACCTGCTCGGCCTGTTCGCGGCCGCGGACCGTCTGCTGCTGATAACTGGCCCAGCGGCGGCGGGTCTCGTCGGGGCTCAGGGGCGCGCCTGCCGCCCCGTTGGGGTTGTCCTGCGCCGTGCCGTTCGCGGCGGCCTGGCGGACCCGGCGGGGCAGGCCGTTCGGCGTCGGTGGCAGCGCGGCCGGTACAGACGGCGCCGAAGGAACGGGAGGCCCAGCGGGCGCGGAAGATACGGAGGGCACGGCAGGCACGGTGGGCGCGGAAGACACGGCGGCCGCGGGCGGCGCGGACTGCTCCACGGCGGCCGGCGGTGAGGCCGGCAACGAGGCCCGCACGGGGACCGCCGCCGGGGGGCGTGCGGCAGGCGGGGCGGTCCGCGCCGGGGGAGCGGCGACCAGGAGGCCGCCGGTGCGCGCGGTCGCGTGCATCGCCGTGACCTGAGCGCCCTCGTCGCCCGCCGTGAGCTCCGGCTGCGCCGCCTCCGCGGGCGCCGCCTGGGACGGCCCCACCTGGTCGGTGGCCACGATGAGCGACGCCGGGATCAGCACGATGGCGGTCGTCCCACCGTACGGCGAGCTGCGCAGCTCGACCCGGATGCCGTGCCGGACCGCGAGCCGGCCGATGACGAACAGCCCCAACCGGACCGTGCTGGACAGCACGAACTCCGCCGGTGCCTTCAGCTCGGCGTTGGCGGCGGCGAGGTCCTCGTCGTTCATCCCGAGCCCGCGGTCCTCCACCTCCACCACGTAGCCGTTGGTGACCAGCTGGCCGCTCACCTGCACCTGGGTGTGCGGCGGGGAGAAGGCGGTCGCGTTCTCGATCAGCTCGGCGAGCAGGTGGGCGGTGTCGCCGGCGGCGACACCGGCGACACCGGCCGGGTTCGGCGGCGCGACGGTGACCCGGGTGTAGTCCTCGACCTCGGCGACGGCGGCGCGGATGACGTCGATGACCGGCACCGGCCGGCGCCAGGTCCGCCCGGCGGTGGCGCCGGCCAGCACGATCAGGTTCTCGGCGTTGCGGCGCATGCGGGTCGCGAGGTGGTCGAGCCGGAACAGGCCGTCGAGGTTGTCCGGGTCGTTCTCCCGGCGCTCCATGTCGTCCAGCAGCGTCAGCTGCCGGTGCACGAGTCCCTGGGTGCGGCGGGCCAGGCTCAGGTACACGTCGCGGACGCTGCGGCGCATCTCCGCCTGCTCGACGGCGGTGCGGATCGCGGTCTCCTGCACCAGGTTGAACGCGGTGCCGAGCTGCCCGACCTCGTCGCGGCCGAACGCCAGGGGCGGCGCCTCGGTCGCGACGTCGACCGTCTCGCCGCGGCGGATCCGGTCGACCACCCCGGGCAGCCGCTCGTTGGCGAGTGTGAACGCCGCGTTACGCAGCCGCTCCAGCTGGCGCAGCAGCGACCGTGCGGTGGTGATCGAGATGATGATCGAGGCGATGACGGCGAGCAGGCCGAGGCCGCCGGCGAGCGAGATCCGCACGATGACGCCGATCGCGGCGGATCCGGCGCGGTCGATGAGATGGTCGGCGGCGCGCAGCACCAGCTCCCGCAGCTGGGCGAAGACCGGCTCCACGGTGGCCTGCCAGGTCGCCAGGTCCGTCGGCGGCGGCCCGTTCACCCGGCCCCGCTCGACGACCATGTCCTCGGCCGCGCGCAGCTTGTTGAACGCGTCGCCGTTGACCAGCTCGTCGTACGCGGCCCGGTCCGCCTCGGGCAGTGCGGCGGCGACCTCCGCGTACCGGACCCGCTGCGCCCCGACCAGTTTGACGAACTGGGTGTGCTCGGCGACGGTGAACCTGCCCGCGGCCAGGACACCGGCGAGCAACGCGTCCTCCTGGGACAGGATTTCACGGGCATAGCTGGCCTCGACGAGTGTCCGGCCGTCGTTGATGATTGCCGGGTCGTCGAGTGACGACAGCGCACCGAATACCAGTAACGTGTCGGAAACAATGTCGCTGAAGAATGCGGCGGTCTGGGTCCGGTCCGCCGTGCGGGCGTCGACACCGGCGCGTGTTTCACCGAGCCGGCCGAGCTTTCCCGCGACATTCTCAATACGCCGGTCGAGCGTGTCGCTGCCGGCGTCCCTGGCATCCCCGCCGCGCGCGAGCCGCTCGAAGTCCTGGCGTGCCGAGTCGGTGCGGGTCCGCTGGTCGGCGAGTGCCTGCCGGCGCTCGGCGGTGGGGTTGGCGACGTAGACGACCGTGAGCCGCCGCTCCTGCTGCAGCGCCTCCACAAGGGACTCCGCGGGCCGGCCGACGGTCTCGTCGAGCGTCGTGACCGTCAGCAGGTTGAGGCCTTCCCGCAGCGTCACGAACGCGGCGAACCCCCAGAGCGCGACGAGCGACGCCAGCAGGGCGACGATCTTCACCCGCACGTGTGAGCTGCCGGATCTCATTGACATTGTCTCCCGAAAGCCCACGCGCCCAACGGATTGACCTGGGATAAACCCGGATCACGCGATGCGCTGTTGATGTTGGACATGCAGTGGTGTGGTCACCGTCATTCGACAACGGGCACCGTAGCAGCGTGCGAACGGCCGCTCAAGTTGGCTGGTGACCGGTGTGCGGACTTCGGTGCCGGCACTAATCCGTGGCGGCCGGCGACGAAATTCCGTAACGCATTGCATTGTCCGATCCGGCCAGCCGGAATGCCGCGAGAACCGCGGCCCGGACAATGCGCGGCGGCACGTAGAGATCCTTGTCGTGCCACAGCGGCGGGTCCGGCTGCTGCCCGGACGTCGCGGCGAGGTAGGCCAGCCCGTCGGCCGCGGCGGCGTGCGCCCCGGGCTCGTCCAGCGCGGCGGTGAGCAGCAGGGTCTGCACCGCGTACGCCGTCTCCTCCGCGGTGCCGTGCCAGCGCCCCCAGGACCGGTCGGCCGCCTGGGTCGCGACGATCCAGCGCACCGCCCTGCGGATCGTGGCGGCCGGCTGGCCGCCGCCCAGGCGGCCGTGGCGGTGCAGCGCCGTCACGACACAGAACGTCGCGTAGTACGGCGACGCGTGCCACTTGTCCATCCAGCCGCCGTCGGGCAGTTGCTGCGCGCACAGCCACGCGGTGAGCTTGGCGACGACCGCGCGGTCCCGCGCGCCCGCCCAGGTGTGCGCGGCGACGTGGTGGCCGAACAGCTCCAGCACGTGCGCGTTCGTGGTCGTCGACGGGGTCCGCTCGCCGAGCCAGGTGCTGAAGTGGGTGTCGACCTCGAACGGCCACAGGCAGTCGACGGGCTGCGCCGCGCCGAGCTGCGCCAGCGTCAGCAGGGTGACCGAGGTGGTGTCGGCGTCCAGCGGCAGGCCCTCACCGCCGGCGAGCCCGCCCGGGCCGAGCGGCGCGGCCAGGGCGGCGGCGACCCGGTCGGGGCGCCCGACCGGGAACCCGGCGCCGATCAGCAGGCTGAGCACCCAGGCCCGCTCGAACGGCGCGATCGGGACGACGCTGGGCACCGGCCCGCCGTGCCGGCGGGTGACCGCCTCCAGGTAGCGCAACGTCGCCGAGGTCGGGCCGGCCGGATGCCCGGCCAGCCACGCGGCGGTGGCGGCGGGCGACGCACCGACCCCGCCGATCGGCGCGGGCCGCACCGGCTGGCTCGCGGTGAGCGGGCCGACGACCTCGAGGGAGTGCAGGAGCTTGTCTGGCACCGGCGCGCCCGCGTCCAGCATCGCCCGGATGCCCCGCAGCGGCCGGTCGTCCATGCCGGCCGGTGCCGCCAGCCGGACGCCGGCGAACCTGTCCAGGCCCGGCACCGGCCGGTCGGTGAGGGCGTCGAGGTGCGCGTTCACGAGGTCGACCAGGGCCGGCACGATCAGCTCGACCGCCGGCGTGTCCGGCACGTCCGCGACGCGCAGCGGCGCCGGGCCGGCCAGCCAGTCGACGAGCCGGTCGAGGCCCTGCCCGGCGGGTTCCGCGGCGGACGGGTCGCCGTCGCGGGCGGTGGCCAGCAGCGCCTCGGTCGCGCTGAGGGTCGGCGCGAGGGCGTACCCGCCCGGCTGGCCCCAGCCGCCGTCGGGGCGCTGGGTGGCGCGCAGGAACGCGACCCGGGCGGCGTGGTCGACCAGCCACGGCGCGATCGACACCAGCCGGCCGGTCTCGTACACCGACGGGGAGATGCGCCCCCACCGCGTGGCGGCGACCTCGTCCACGAGGTCGGCCGCGGCGGCCTGGAGGGCGGGTCCGGCCGGCGCCGGGCCGGGGTCCGGCGCGGCGCCGGCCACGCCGCTCACCGCTCCCGCCGGGTGATCGTCATCGCCAGCCGCCGGCTGGGCCGCAGCGTCACCGCGGCCCTCGGATGGACCGGGCCGTCGTCGCGCAGCCGCGGCCGGAACCGGCTGAGCATCGCCGCCACCACCAGCTGCGCCTCGACCATGAACAGCTGGCTGCCGAGGCACTGGTGCGGGCCGCCCGCGAACGGCAGGTACGCGAACCGGTGCCGGCCGGTCCGCTCGGGCCCGAACCGTTCGGGGTCGAACACGTCCGGCCGCTCCCACAGCGACGGCATGCGATGGGTCAGGTACGGGCTCATCACCACGGTGCTGCCGGCCGGGATCCGCACCCCGCCGACCACGTCGGAGGCCAGCGCGGTGCGCGGCAGGAACCAGCCCGACGGGTACAGCCGCAGCACCTCCTGCACGACCATGCGGGTGTACCGCAGCCGCGGCAGGTGCGCGGCACCCGGACGCTCGTCGCCGACCACGTCCTCGACCTCGGCCCGCAGCCGCTCCGCGACGGCGGGGTTGGCGTCCAGCGCCACCCACAGCCAGGTGAGGGCCATCGCGGTGGTCTCGGTGCCGGCGACGTACATGCCGACGACGTCGTCACGGATGCGCCGGTCGTCCAGCGGCTGCCCGTCGCCGTCGCGGGTCTGGCAGAGCAGCGCCACGACGTCGTCGGCGTCGGGTTGCCGGCGTCGCTGCGCGACCAGCGGGTACATGACCTCGTCGACGGTGCGCACCGCCCGCCGGAACGCGCGGTCGCCGGGCAGCGGCAGCCACCGCGGCGCGAACGGCAGCAGCATCCGGGCGGTCAGGGAGGTGAACGCGGTGGCGACGGCCTGACCGAGCCGGTCACCGTCGGCCGCCGCGATGCCGCCGCCGAAGAAAGCCCGGCCCAGCGCGAGGTCGGCGACGCGGGTCATCGCCTCGGCGACGTCGAACGGCCGACCGGTCGCGGCGTGCCCGTCGAGGGCGTCGACGGCCTCGTTGACGGTCACGGCGAGCAGGTCGGTCAGCGCGGCGACGTGCCGGGCGGCGAACATCGGGCGCAGCACCTCGCGGCTGGCCTTCCACCGCGGGCCGTCGCCGGAGATGCCGTTGCCGGTCAGCCGGCGCACCGGCTGCCACATCATGCCTTCGCGCACGTACCGGTCGGCGTGGCCGCTCAGGACGTGCTGCACGTCGTCGGGCCGGGTGATCAGGTAGGGCCGCAGGAACCCGAGGTTGAGCCGCACGACCGCGCCCTCGGCCCGGCCGGAGATCGCCTCGAGCTCGGCGAGCGGGTCGCGGGCGAACCTGACGGGTGTGCGGTAGGCGGCGACGGTGGCCGCGTCCCGCGGCAGCTCATGGTGCGGCGCCAGCCGCTGGGGAGGGGTGCCTGCCTGCAAGTCTTTCGCCCCTTTGTGCCCGGGCATCCATCATTTTCCACCGATGCCACATGACGAAGCTACGTGATCACGATCGGTAAGGGAATGGCGGAAGGTGAGAGCGTTTCCACATCGGCCGCTCCCACCCGCCCGGACTGCCCGCATACGGGTGCGAAGATCGACGATGTCGTTTGTGGCAGAACGACCCTGCCGCACGGTCCTGAGCGTTTTGCCCGAGCGCCGTACACTCGCGGCGGTCACGCACCGGACCAGACGGGGGATCGACGATGACAGTGCGCGTGCCGGACCTGCCGCCGCCGCACGACCTGTGGGCCGAGCCGGCCCTGCTGTCCGCCCTGGCCGCCGGCCGGCCGTCCAGCATCATGCCGGGCTACGACGTCACCGCCGACGGGCTGCGGATGCGCGACATCGGCAACGGCTGGTGGGCGCTGCTGCCCGTGGCCGGCGGCCGGGCGGTGCTCTACGGGCTCGACCTGGACAACAGCGAGATCGAGCTGTGTCGGGAGCCCGTCGACCTGCTCGCGGGCGGTCCGGCGTGGCTGCCGTGGTCCTTCCTCCAGTCGCTGCTCGCGGGTGGCGAGGTGATCGGCTTCGTGTACTGGTGGGACGGCACCGCGTGGAGCCGGGCCCGGTACCCGGCGGACCTGCGCGAGGACGGCTGCCGGATCCTGCTCGAGGAGGCGGCCACGGCGCTCGCCGAGGCGGTCGAGCAGCTCACCGACGACGACGCCGACCGGCAGCTGCTGCTGGCCCGCCTGCGCGACGCGGCCCGGGACCGCACCGCCGACCTGGCCCTGTTCGCCGCGGTGGAGCACGCCCGCACCTCGGCGCGCGAACCGGCGATCGACCCGGCCACCGCCCTCGCGGCGGCGACCCGGGCCGGGCTGACTCCGGGCAGCAGTCGGCCCGAGCACCCCGCCGGCGACGGCGAACCGGCCGGGCGCACGGTGCTGTTCAGCGGCCCCGACCAGCACGCCGCGCTCGTCGAGCGCGTCATGCGCGACGCGCCGGAGCAGCCGCGGCCGGCGCCCGCCGACGGCGGCGCGCTGCGGGACCTCGCGGCACACCTACGCGCCGACGGCACCACCGTCCTGACGCTGCAGTGGGGCCCGCGGTATCGCACGGCGTTCAGCACCGAGTCCGGCCAGCAGGTCACCGGCGCGCTCACCGACCTCGTGACGGCGCTCCATGACGCCGACGCTGACCCCGACTCGGGGCGCTGGCTCTACCTGCGCGTCGACGTCACCGGACCCGAGACGACGGTGCAACGGGCCTACGACCACGCCCCCGGCTGGTGGCGGGCACCGCACCCCACCGCCGGCCTGCCGCTGCTCCGCGAAGAGACGGCCGCCCGCACCGAGCGGTGGCGTCCACAGTGGACCGCGCTGCTCGACGTGTCCCTGGCGAAGACAGGCGTGCCTGCGCACCTCTGCCGTCCCGCGGCCGGTGCCCTGTGATCAGGCACCGGCCGCTGGACGCGTGACCCGGGCTTACTACGCGGGGACCTGGTCGAACTGCTCCCAGGCGCCGATCGCGGTGCGGTTGGCGATCAGCGCCGCGGCGCCGGCGTTCTCCGCGCAGACATAGCGGTTGTTCACCGTCGCGAGCAGGCTCACCGTGCCGTTGCCGTTGCGGATCAGCCGGAACGTCTCCCACGGGCCGGCCGCCGTACGGTTCGCGATCAGCGCCGCGGCACCCGCGTTCTCGGCGCAGACGAGCCGGCCGTTGACCTGGGCGCGCAGCGCGACGTTCCCGCCGCCGAGGTCGACGAGCTCGAACCGCTCCGCGGCGCCGACGGCGGTGGCGGCGGCGAGCAGGGGCGCGGCGCCGTTGTTCTGCGCGGAGACGTACCGGTTGTTCGCCCGGGAGCGCAGCGCGACCGCGGTCGACGGCGGCGGCGTCGACGGGCCGCCGGCGATCGGCTGGGTGGGGCGGGTGGCGGTCAGCGGCGTCTGCCGCTTGAACATCCGGCCGCCGTCGGCGGTGATGCGCAGGTAGTAGTCGGAGGAGCAGGCCACCCCGTCGGCGTCCAGCGCGGGCCGGCCGAAGTTCGTCGGCTGCATCGAGGCGTTCTCCGCCGTCTTCGCGATCTGGTTGCCCTCGTTGAACTCGTCGAACATCGACACGTACAGGCCCTGCGCGCCGAGCCGGGTCATGTTGTAGATGTGCCGCCAGTAGAAGTCGCCGTGGGCGCGGGCGCCGGCGGACAGGTCGCCGGGCATGACGCAGGGCTGGTAGTCGATGCCCCGGGCGTTGCAGTCGGCCTGGTCGCCGACGTTGACGCCTGCGTAGTACGAGTCGAGCCCGGCGATGTCGCCGGTGCGGCCGACCATCCACGGCGAGATCATGTTGAAGGCGTGGTACACGTCGAGGAAGCCGGGGCGGGAGTCGTTGACGCCGGTGCGCCACCAGGTCGGCACGCCGCCGATGACGTAGCAGCCCTGGGCCTTGAACCAGTTGACGACGTCCAGGCACGGGCCCGGCGCGAACGGGCGGCCGGAGTCGTTGAAGCCGAAGCCCCAGATGCACACGACCGGCTTGCCGTTCTGCCGCGCGTACGCCGGTGACGCGGTGTACGCCGACATCTTCGTCGTCCAGTCGGTCTTGATCTGCGACTGCATGTCGGTCCAGCTGGTGACGTCGTACATGATGTAGAACTTGCGGCCGTACGCCTCGGCGGCGCCGCGGACCTTGACGGTCATCGCGTCGCGGATGGGTCCTTCGCCACCGAACGGGTTGAACCGCTGCAACGCGGCCGTGTCGCAGCCGTAGTCGCGCATCCACTTGAAGTGGGTGTCGACCGTCTGCTGGTCGTAGGACGAGAACAGCGTGGCGGGCTGCCCGTTGCCGAGGTTCGCGTACGCCGTCGCGTACGTCTTCGTGTACTCGCGCATGTCGGGCCACGACACGAGGGTGGTGTTGCTCGGCGACGGCGGCTGGCTGTTGTTCGCGCTGTAGTGCCACCAGGCGTTGATCGGTGACCCGTCGCCGCGGCAGGCGAACCAGCCCTGGTAGCCGACGGAGATCTTGCCGACGACGTCGCCGGGGGCGCTGGCCGCGTCGGCGGTGCCGGCGACGTAGGCGGTCGCGCCGAGACCGGCGACGGCCAGCCCGGTGGACAGGACCTGGCGGCGGGACAGGCTCATGGGAGGTTCCTTCCAGAGGGAACGCGGGGAGGAGCGCGCCGACGCACCTGCTGGGACGGGACCTCCCGTGAGGGAGGGGAGGGATCACCGCCGTTGACGACTGTGTCAAGCGCATGGCGAGCTGTCAATGTGTACATCGGATGAATGCCTGCCCAAGACAGTTTTGAACCACACCAAAGGCAAACGTAAACCGTGCAGACATCGGTGGTGTCAGCGGGCGACCTCACCGAACGACCGCACCACGAGGTCGGGCAGCCGCCCGTCGAACGCGGTGACGGCGCCGCCGTCGCGGCGGGCGACACGGAACGTGTGGTCCTCGCCCGGCAGGAGGGTGACCAGGGCGTCGTCGACGACCAGCTCGTGCGCCGCGACGCCGAGCGTGGCGGCGAGCCGGTCGGCGAACACGCACACGTCCCGCAGCAGCGTCACGGCGGTGACCGTGACGTGCAGCGCGCCGTCCACGACGCGCACGTCGGCGCGGTGCTCGGGGCGGGGCGCGGTCAGCTCCCGCTCGGGCCGGTAGCTCCACGTGGTCCGTACGCCATCGGCGTCCACGACGAGCAGCTCGGCGTGCGGGTCCGCGGGACGGCCGACGCCGGCGTCGACGGGCAGGTGGACGAGCCCACCGGCGGGACAGCCGGCCCGCAGCCGGGCGCGGGCGTGTTCCGTGCCGTCCAACCCGATCCGCCGGACGAGGACGTCGGCGTGCCAGGCGGTGCCGGTGTCGTTGACGAGCGCGAGCAGGAGCCCCGCGTCGCCGGCCGGGTCGTGCGTCGGCCCCGGCCGCACGGGCTGGACGGTGGCCAGCCGCGGCGCGAACGAGCGGCGCAGCGCGTGCCACAGCGGCTTCTCGATGCCCGCGTGGTCGACCGCGGACCAGCTGATGGCCGGCCAGCAGTCGTTGAGCTGCCACACGACGACGCCGCCGCAGCGGTCGCGGGACCGCAGCCACTCGACGCCGGTGGCGACGGCGCGGGCCTGCACGACCTGGGTCGCGAAGTGCCAGTCGGCGCCGTCGGCGGGCACCGGCACGTGCGGCTGGAGGCCGCGGGTGAGCTTGTGCATGCCGTCGATCGCGCGCAGGTGGTGGCGGGTCAGCGTCGAGCCGGGCCCAGGTGTCTGGCCGTCGACGACGCGTTCGAGGGTGCTCCAGGCGGCCGGCCCGCACCAGCCCATCTCCGCGACGAACGCCGGATCGTGATCGCGGTAGTGCGCGTAGTCGGCCTCGTTCCACGGGTGCCACAGGTGGCTCGGGCCGTGCGTGTCGGCGGCCGGGTCGCGGTCGACCGTGCCCGACCACGGGGAGTTCGGCAGATACGGCCGGGTCGGGTCGAGGCGGGCGAGCACCCAGGGCAGCACGTCGAGGTAGTAGGCGGCGCCCCACCCGCGGGTGCCGAGCTGGTCGGCCCAGCCCCAGTGGTGCCAGCCGACGACGTTCTCGTTGCCGCCGCACCACAGCACGAGACTGGGGTGCGCCGACATGCGGGCGACGGCCTGCTCGGCTTCGGCGGTGACGAGGCCGAGCATGTCGTCGTCCTCGCAGTAGGCGGCGCACGCGAACAGGAAGTCGTGCCAGACGAGCAGGCCGCGCTCGTCGCAGGCGTCCAGGAACTCCTCGGTCGCGAAGTGGCCGCCGCCCCAGACCCGCAGGAGGTTGGCGTTGCCGGCGACGGCCTGCTCGATGCGGGCGGTCACACGTTGCGGCGTGGCGCGCCCGGCGAACGTGTCGTCGGGGATCCAGTTGTACCCGCGGACGCGGACCCGCCGGCCGTTGACGACGAGCGCCCAGCGGGTGCCGAGCGCGTCCGGGGACTCGTCGACGGTCACGGTGCGCAGGCCGACGCGGGTGGCCGCGGTGTCCAGCACGGTGCCTTCGTGTTCGAGCCGCACCTGGACGCGGTACAGCGGCTGCGCGCCGAGCCCGATCGGCCACCACAGCTCGGGGTCCTCGACGGGCACGGTGAGCCCCACCTCGTCCCCGGTCACCGTGCCCGTGGCAGATCCGGCGGGCCGTCCGGCGGGGTCGGTCAGCTCGACCCGCACCAGCGCACCTTCCGGCGCGTCACAACGGACGTGGGCGGTGACGTGCGCGGTGTCATGCGCCGGCTCCAGCGTCACGAGCGGCCTGACGTGTTCGATCCGGCCGGTGTACGTCTCCAGGCGGATCCCGCGCCAGATGCCGGCGGTGACGTGGTGCGGACCCCAGTCCCAGCCGAAGTTCGCCGCGGCCTTGCGCACGTGCGCGTACGGCTCGTCGTACGGGCTGGGCAGCGGCCCGTGCGCGCGTTCGTGCGCGAGCGCGGCGTCCCACACGGAGGTGAAGTGCACCTCGATGACGTTGTCGCCGGGCCGCAGCGCGTCGTCGACGGGCCACCGGTAGGCCAGGTGCTGGTCGCGGGCCGCGCCGACGTGCCGGCCGTTGACGTGGACCTCGGCGACCGTGTCCAGGCCGTCGGCGACGAGGTCGGTGCGGGCGCCGGGGGTGGGCGCCCACCGGACGAGGCGGCGGTACTTCCAGTGGGAGCGGCCGACCCACTCCTGCGCGTGCTCGCCCCAGCCGGCGTCCGGGTCGTCGATGAGCCCGGCGGCGAGCAGCGCGGTGTGCACCTCGCCGGGCACCTGCGCGGGGATCCGCGCCGCGCGCACGGGGTCCGGGACGGTGGCGGGGCCGCCCTCCCAGGTCAGCTCCCAGGTGCCGCCGAGGTCGAACCGGTTGGTGGCGGCGGTCGTCGCCGGCGTGGTGAGTGTCATCCCTTTACCGCCCCTGCGGTGAGTGCTTCCTGCATACGACGGCTTGCGAGCGCGTAGGTGACGTACACCGGCAACAGGGTGAGCACGGTGCCCGCGGTGAGCACCCCGACGTTGGTGGCGTCGGAGATGAGCGTGGGCAGTGCCACCTGGACCGTCCGCACGTTCGGGGCGGTGCCGGTGACGGTCAGCGAGAACAGGTACTCGTTCCAGAACGTGAGCAGCTGCAGGATCGTCACGCTGACGATGCCCGGCATCGCGATGGGGATGAACACGCTGGTCAGCAGCCGCCGGTGACCGGCGCCGTCGAGCGCGGCGGACTCCACGAGGGCCGGCGGCACGGTCCGCATGAACTGGGTCAGCAGCAGCACCGACAGCGGCAGGGCGCTGGCCGGCAGGAACAGCATCTGGAACTCGCGGGTGTAGAACAGTCCCAGCTTGATCGCCAGGATGACGGTGGGGATCAGCGCGGCGAACGGCGGGATGAGGAAGCCCGCGGAGAACGCGCCGGTGATCCACCGGGAGAGCCTGGTGTCCTGACGGGCCAGGGCGTACGCCGCGGGCACCGCCAGCGCCAGGGTCAGCGCGATCGCGACGACCGAGATGAGCAGCGAGTTGAACAGCGCCTGTCCGAGGCCGGCGGTGCGCCAGGCGGTGGCGGAGTTGCCCCACAGCCACCGCGACGGCAACGCGAACGGCCGCGTGAAGATCTCGACGTTCGTCTTCAGTGCGCTCACCGCGAGGTAGTACAGCGGCGCGGCGAGCAGCAGCGCGTACAGCCAGGACAGCACGGTCGCGGTGCGGCCCGCCGTGCGCCGGGTCGTGCGGGGGTTCATCGAGGGTTCTCCCGTGGGCTGCGCAGCAGGACGTGGATCAGGGCCATCCCGGCGATGCCGAGGAGCAGGAGCACGACCCCAACCACCTGGCTGTAGCCGAGGTCCCGCTGCGCGAACGCCTTCGCGTAGACCAGGTACGACAGGGTGGTGGAGGAGGTGCCCGGCCCGCCCTTGGTGAGCAGGAGGATCAGGGCGGCGGAGGTGAACAGCGTCCAGAGGTACTGCAGCATCGTGAGCGTGCGGACGTAGTCCTTGACCATCGGGAACGCGATCTGCCACATCGTGCGGAACCGTCCCGCGCCGTCGATGCGTGCCGCCTCCAGGACGTCGGCCGGCAGGCTCGCCAGCCGGGCGGCGAACAGCACGGCGGTCCAGCCGATGCCGCGCCACAGGTCGATGACGATGAGGCTCGCCAGGGCGGTGTCGGGGTCGGCGAGCCACGCGGTGGCCCACGTGTCCAGACCCACGCCGCGCAGCAGGCCGTTGACGCCGCCGTCGGGGGACAGCACGCCGTAGAAGACCATGCCGGTGACGGAGATGGAGATGAGGCCGGGGGAGAAGTACAGCACCGAGAGCACCCGGTAGCCGCGCGGTTTGGTGTTGAGGTGGTAGCCGAGCATGAACGCCAGCGGGATCATCAGCGGGATCACGACGGCGACCTGGACGGCGCTGTTGCGCACCGCGGCGTAGAACGCCGGGTCGGCGAAGACCTTGCCGATGTTCTCCGTGCCGGCGTAGGTGGGCTCGTACAGCAGCCCCTTCCACCGCAGCGTCGCGATGACGAACATCGCGGCGAGCGGGCCCACGGCGAAGACGGCGAACCAGAGCAGGGACGGGACCGTCAGCCAGAGGATGCGGGGCGAGTGCAGGCCGCCGCCGCGTCGCCGGCCGGCCGGGGCGGCCGGTGGCCGCGCGCGGGTGCGGACCAGGGTGCTGGTGGGTGACATCATGCGTTCCTTCGTCGCTGCGGGCGGGGCGGCGGTGCGCGCCGTCCCGCCCGGCTTGCGGGGTCGGCCCTTGGTGGCCGTGTCGAGCCCGGTTTCCGGGGCGTCGGCCCTTGGGGCCGTGCCGGGCCCGGTTTCCGGAGCGTCGGACCTTGAGGCCGTGCTGGGCCCGGTTTCCGGGGGTCAGCCCTTGGTGGCGGTGTCGAGTCCGGCGCAGATCTGCTGCGGCGTCGACTTGCCGTAGGCGCCGGTCAGGACCTGGATGATGCGATCGGACGCGGAGCCGATCCAGACGTCGGGCAGCACCGCGTAGTCCACCGTGGCGTCCAGGCCGAGCGACTGCGTCAGCAGCGGGTTGGTGGCGTAGGCGGCGAAGTCGCCGGTGGTCGGGGGCAGGATGCCGGAGTCCTTGACGAAGTCGCCCACGGACGCGTCGGCGTAGAACTTGGTGATGAACTTGCGCAGGTTGTCGATCCGGCCGGGCTCGGCGCCGCGCTTCGTGATCATGAACCCGACGCCGGTGAAGCCGCGGTACGCCGTCGGCTTCTTGAACGTGGCGCCGCTGGGCACCGGGAACCCGCCGAGGGTCGTGCGCTTGTCGATGCCGGTGCCGGCGGCCGTCGACTCGGTGTACGCCCACGAGCCGGCCGGCATGATCGCGGCCTTGCCGGAGTAGTACGCCGCGTACATGCCGTCGGCGATGAGCCCGGCGGCGTTGTCGACGAACACGCCGGCGTCGCGCAGCTGCGTGAACAGTTTGATGCCGTCCAGGACCGACGGCGTCGCGCAGTAGCCGCCCTGCTGCATGACCTTCTGCATCGTCGCGGCGTCGGTAAAGGACTGCGCGACCTGGTAGAAGAACTTCTGGCCGGTCCAGTCGTTGCCGCCGACGGCGAGCGGCGCGACACCCGTGGCGCGCAGCTTCGCGGCCGCGGCGATGAGCTCGTCCGTGGTGGCCGGGATCTTGTCGACACCGGCCTGCTTCAGCAGCTCGGTGTTGTACCACAGCGGCCAGCTGAACCCGGAGAACGGCAGCCCCTGCAGCTTCCCGCCGGCGCGCCATTCGTCCAGCGCCGCGGGCTTGATCTTGTCGGCGAGACCCCAGTCCTTGACGTACTGGTCGACCGGCACGGTGACGCCGGCGTCGAGCCAGCCGAGCGTCTTGTCGAACAGGTTGACGATGACCACGTCGGGCGACTTGCCCGCGGCCACCGCGTTCTCGACCTGGTCGTCGATGGTTTCGAGGCCTTCGGTGACGTTCACCTTGATGCCGGTCTCGGCGGTGAACGCCTGGAACACGCGGTTCTGCGCGGCGGCGGCGGAGTTGCCGGCCGACCAGCGGGTGACGACGTCGATGGAGTCCGGGGCGGCGGCGTCGTCGCCGCAGGCCGCGAGGGTGGGGCTGAGGGCGAGGGCGACGAGTGCGGCCACGGCGCGCACGGCCCGCGGCCTGGTGCGGTGGTCCATAAGGGCTTCCTTTACGCGTCTTCGGGCAGGGGAAGGCGGCAGCGCGTCGACGTGACGACCGGCGCTGCTCGCCGCGTGGGAAGGGGTGTCCCGGGCTGTGCTCGACACAGCGTCGCCGACGTCCAAGGCGAAGTCAATAACAAAGATTTTTAATCTATGAACTCAGAGATCCGGGGTTTCGTGTGCCGGGACCGGTGAAGTGGAGCCGGGTCAGCGGCTGGACTGGCGGACGGTCAGGCGCGCCGGCGCCGCAGTGACCGTGCGCGGCCGCGCCCCCGACAGGGCTTCGGCCAGGACCGATCCGACGAGCTCACCCAGCTCCTGCACGTCGTGACTGACCGCGCTCAGCGACGGCACGGCCAGCTGGCACAGCGCCGAGTCGTCCCACGCGACGAGGGACAGCTCGGCCGGCACCGCCAGGCCGAGGCGGGCCGCCTCGTGCAGCGCGCCGAGCGCCATGACGTCGTTGTCGAAGACCAGCGCGGTCGGCCGCTCGTCGAGCGCCGCGAGGGCGGTGACGGCACGGACGCCCGCCGCCTCGGAGTAGTCGCCGTCGAACGACGTCGTGCGGACGCCGTGCTCCGCCGCGACGGTCTCGAACGTGCGGCGCCGGATGATCGTGTGCGCCATCTGCGCCGGGCCGCCGACGTGGCCGAGATGCGTGTGGCCGGCCGCGACCAGCTCGCCGACGACGTCGCGCATGGCCACCTCGTCCTGCGTCCACACCGTCGGCAGCCCGTCGGCCGTGACCGGGTCGCCGATGACGACGCACGGCAGCCCCAGCCCCTTGACCAGCGCCACCCGCTCGTCACCGGGCAGCAGGTCGATCAGGATGACGCCCTGCACCTGCCCGTACCGGGCCCAGGCCCGCATCCGCTCCACCGCCTGCGGCACCGTGGCCACGACCTGCAGCAGCACCGGCACGCCCTGCAGGACCAGCACGCGCTCGATGCCGGCGATGAACTCGTGGAAGAACGGCTCGGCGCCCAGCACCTCCGCGTCGCGCACGAGCGCGAGGCCGACCGGCGTGTCCAGCCGCGGCCCGGACGCGGATGCGGTGGGTACCGCGGGCATGCGCTCCTCCTCGCCGACGCAGTGGTCTAGCCTCGTCCCCGTAATGTAGTCGTGCGACAGCGTACGGCGAGACGAGAGGCGGTTCAGCGTGGCGCGACGGGAGTCTGCGGCCGCGGGCCCCGGTAGCCGTGCGCTCATCGTGGACCTGATCCGCTCCTCCGGGCCGATCAGCCGGGTCGAGCTGGTCAACGCGACCGGCCTGACCCAGCCGACGATCTCCAACATCGTGCGCCGCCTCATCGACGACGGCGTCGTGCGGGAGACCGGCGACACCGTCGCGACCCGCGGCAAGCCGCGCGCCATGCTGGTCATCAACTCGCGCGCCGCCTACGGGGTGGGCATCCACGTCGGCGCGGACACGCTGACCTGCGTGGTGACCGACACCCGCGGCGGCACCGTCGGCCGGCAGCTCGTCGCCGCCCCCGCCGACGGCCGGCCCGAGAGCGTCGCGGCCCGGCTCGCCACCCTGTACCACGAGGTCACCCACGGTCTGGGGCTGCCGGCGCAGAGCGTGGCCGGGATGGCCGTCGTCGGGCCGGGACCGGTCGACGTGACGCGGGGCCGGTTCCTCGCGCTGCCGGGCCGGCAGGGGTCGGCCGGGCTCGACCTCACCCACGCCCTCACCGGCCGGCTCGGCGTGCCGGTCCTCGTCGACAGCGACGCCGCGGCGGCCACCGTCGGGGAGTTCTGGGGGCGGCAGGTGTCGCGGGAGCGCACCTTCGGCTGCCTGTACATGAACTCCGGCATCGGCTCCGGCGTGGTGCTGGACGGCGCCCTGCACCGCGGCGCGAGTTCCAACGCGGGCAAGCTCGGCCACGTCCCGGTCGTCCGCGACGGCGAGCCGTGCCACTGCGGCAGCCGCGGATGCCTGGAGCAGTACGCCGCGCCGCGCGTGCTCGTCGCCCGGGCCCGCGCCGTCCGGGGGCTGACCCGCCGCCTGCGCATCCGTGGCGAGGACGACGACGCGCGGGCCTTCGACGTGCTCGCCCGCGCCGCCATCTACGGCGATGAGCAGGCGCGCGCGCTGCTGGACGAGTCCGCGGCGATGCTCGCCGAGGGTGCCGTGCTGCTGGCGAACATGTGGGACATCGACACGCTCGTGCTCGCTGGGCCCGGCTTCGCCGTCGCCGGGTCGATCTACGTCACCGAGATCCGCCGCCGCCTGGCGGAGCGGGCCTTCGCCCGCGACGTGCACGACGTGCGGGTCGACCTGTCGAGCAACCCGCGCGACTCCGCCGCGATCGGCGGCGCGGCGCTGGTCCTGCAGGGTTCGGTCGCGCCCGGCCACGGCCCCGAGCTCGCCGCGAGGGTCTAGCGCCGCCCGCCGGGCCCGGGTACGGTGCACGGATCAACGACCGTCAGGTTGACGTCCCGCATCAGCACGCATAGATTATTAATCTAACTTAGTAGGGCGCTCTGGGTCATCGGCGGCCCGAGACGCCTCGCTGCCCGGCCGCATCCGCCACGGCCGGGCGCCCGTTCGCAACCGCCAACCGCCTGAGTCCTCGCCAGGCGGCGCACCCCCGCGCCCTGCGAACGGCGATCACGTCGCACGAATCCGCCTTCGTGAAGGACCGCCACATGAAGTACCTCAAGGCGCTCGGCGCCGCCGGCACCGCCCTCGCGCTCGTCTGGATCGCGGTGCCCTCGATCGCGGCGCAGACCGCGGTCCAAGCGGTGCGCGCCATCCACGTCGCCAAGAACGGCAACGACGCCAACGCCGGCACCGCCGCCGCGCCCTACCTGACCATCAACCGCGCCGCGCAGGACGCGCAGCCCGGCGACACCGTCTACGTGCACGCCGGGCTGTACCGCGAGACGGTCAAGCCGGCCCGCGGAGGCACCGGCGACACGAACCGCATCACCTACACCAGGGCCGGCGACGGCGACGTGGTGATCAAGGGCTCCGAGGAGGTCAACACCTGGACCCGCGGCACCGGCAACGTCTGGAGCGTCACGCTGCCCAACACGTTCTTCGGCGCCTACAACCCCTACGCGACCGGACACCCGCAGGGCGGGGGAGGCGGCGTCTTCCCCGGCTACAACGCCGGTGACGTCTACCTCGACGAGCAGGCGTACCTGGAGAAGCCGGCGCTGAGCGACGTCCAGGCCGCGGCCGGCACCTGGTACTCGCAGGTGGGCGCGTCGAGCACGACGATCTCGGCGAACTTCGGCGGCGCCGACCCCAACGCCAGGCTGGGCGAGATCAACGTCCGCCGGCAGATCTTCGCGCCGGACGCGTGGGGCCTCGGCTACATCACCGTCGACGGGTTCACGGTGAAGCACGCGGCCAACACGTACTCCGACTTCCCGGACAGCCCGACGCGGCGCCAGGCCGGCGCCATCAGCGTCAACGGCGGCCTGCGGTGGGTCATCCAGAACAACGTCGTGCTCAACGCCCGCACCATCGGCATCGACATCGGCCTCGGCAACGACGAGTGGGCGGGCAACCGGCCCGGCACGACCCGCACCAACTTCCGCGACACGAGCAAGTACGGCTCGCACGTCGTGCGCAACAACTACATCGGCAGGTCCGGGCAGTCCGGCATCGCCGGCGTCTTCTCCTGGAACTCCGACATCCTCTACAACATGATCGAGGACACCAACTACCGCAACGAGTTCAGCGGCGCGGAAACGGCCCCGATCAAGGTGCACTACATGAACGAGGGGCTCATCAAGGGCAACTACATCAAGAACTCCCGCGGCGGCAACTCCGCCGGCATCTGGACCGACTGGGGCAACCAGAACGTCCGCGTCACCGGCAACATCGTCATGAACAGCCCGTGGGGCTACTACGCCGAGGCCGTGCACGGCCCGATCCTGGTGGACAACAACGTCTTCATCGGCAACAGCGACATCCGCACGCTGGACGCCACCGGCATCGTCTTCGCCAACAACCTGTTCATCGACAACGGGCGCTTCGCCATCGACGGTGGCGGCCGCGACGCCTACTACTTCCAGCCCGGCACGATGAACGAGTCGACGGCGCTCACCTCACCGCAGAAGGACTTCTGGTTCAACAACCTCGTCCAGGGCTCGACCCTGCCGGACAACGCGACCGGCAAGACCCACGTCAAGGAAGGCAACTTCACCGGCGTCGTGTCCAACGTGCAGTACACCGCCACCAACACGGCGATGCAGCTGAGCTTCACCCTCAACGCCACCGGCATCAGCGGGCTGACCCCGGTGACGAAGGCCCGCGTCGGCACCATCCCGCGCGCCAACGAGAGCATCGCCGCCGACGTGACCACCGACTTCTTCGGCGCCGCGGTCAACGCCGGCAACGTCATGGCCGGCCCGTTCGCCGCCGCGAAGAACGGCGCGAACACCTTCACGCTGTGGCCGCCGGCCGGGCAGAGCGTGCCGAAGCCGCCGGCGTACCCGGCCGGGCCGGTCAACCTGTCCCGCAACCCCGGCGCTCGTGCCACGGCGTCCTATCAGGACGGTGCGTTGACGGCGGCGAACGCGATCGACGGCAACGGTGCGACGCGGTGGTCCAGTGACCACAGCAACGACAACAACGCCTGGATCACCGTGGATCTCGGTGCGGCGTACCCGGTGACGACGGCGGTGCTGTCGTGGGAGGCGGCGTACGCGAAGGCGTACAAGGTGCAGGTCTCCGACAACGGTGCACAGTGGACGGACGTGTACTCGACGACCGCCGGCGACGGCGGCTCGGACACGGTGACGGTCGGCCGCACCACTCGATATGTGCGGATGCAGGGGGTCACGCCGAACACGCAGTGGGGCTACTCGCTGTGGGAGTTCGAGGTGTACGGCACCGGCCCGACCGGCGGCGGCACCGGCACGGCGACCGTCGCGCCGTCGAACACCTACCCGCAGACCTACGGCGACTGGGCCAACGGGCTGCTCGCCGGCAACGGCAAGCAGGGCATCATCGTCTTCGGCAACCCGCGCAACGAGACCGTCGTGTTCAACGACAAGCGGTTCTTCATGGCCCGCTCCGAGGCCCGCCCGCACCGCACCTTCAACACCGTCAGCGCCGACAACATCAACCGGATCCGGGACCTGTCCATCGCCGGGCAGTACCAGCAGGCGAACCAGCTCGCCGCCGACGTCCAGGGGTACCAGGGCGGCGGCGAGGGCAGCAAACACCCCGGCTTCAAGATGACCATGCAGATGCCCGACGCCGGCACCGTGCGCAACTACGTGCGCTCGACCGACTACGCCTCAGGCGTCGTGTCGGTGAAGTGGACCGACGACAAGGGCAGCTGGCAACGCGACTCGTTCGTGTCCAGGACCGACGGCGTCACCGTGCAGCAGCTGCCGGCGCCGAGCGGGCAGCGGCTGAACGTGACGCTCGGCCTGTCGATCGACCCGGGCATGAACCTGACCAACAAGGGCGTCACCGCCACCAACGCCTCCAACACCAACTTCCTCAACCTGCGCGTGAAGTACCCCAACGGCACCTACAACGCCGGATACGAGGGTGTCACCCGCATCGTCACCGACGGCACGAAGTCCATGTCCGGCACCAACGTGACCGTCACCAACGCCACCTACGTGACGCTGCTGTCGCTCACCCAGCGGTACAACGGCACCTACAACGGCGGCGTCACCGCCGAGACGGAATGGAACCGGCAGCTGCTGCAGTCGAGGCTGTCGGCGATCACGGACTCCTACCAGGCGCTGCTGAACCGGCACACGAGCAAGCACCGGGAGATCTTCGGCCGGGTGTCGCTCGACCTCGGCGCGAGCGCGGCGGACCGCGCCAAGCCCACCGAGCAGCTGCTCGCCGAGCAGAAGACCGCCGGCAACCCCGTCCCGGCGCTGTACGAGCGGATGTTCTACGCCGGCCGCTACCACCTGCTGGCCTCCAGCAACGAGACGGCGGCACCGGACCTGCTGGGCAACTGGACCGGCGACAGCAACGTCGGCTGGGACGGCTACTACCACCTCGACGCGAACCTCAACCTGCAGATCTCCGGCGGCAATGTCGGCAACATGCCCGAGGCCATGGCCGGGTACTTCTACCTCAACCAGCAGTGGCAGAACGACTTCCGCACCAACGCCCGCAAACTGCTGGGCACCCGGGGCATGCTCACCGGCGGCAACACGCCCAACGAGGAAGGGCTCATCTCCAACATCAACTTCGACTACCCGTACCAGTACGTCACCGGCGGCGAATCCTGGCTCCTGCAACCGTTCTGGGAGTACTACCAGGTCACCGGCGACACGACGTTCCTCGCCGACAAGTACTACCCGCTGATCCGCGACATGGGCGACTTCTACGAGGACTTCCTCGTCAAGAAGGACGCCAACGGCCGGTACATCCTCGCCGGATCGATCTCGCCGGAGAACCGGCCCGCCGGCGGCGTGCCCCTGACGAACAACTCCGTGTACGACATCTCCGGCGCCCGCTTCGCCCTGTCGACGCTCATCCAGGCGAGCCGGACCCTCGGCCGCGACGCCGACAAGGTCCCGGTCTGGCAGGAGAAGCTCGACCACCTGCCGCCGTACCTCATCAACAACGACGGCGCGCTGGCCGAATGGGCGTGGCCCGGCCTGGCCAACCAGAACCAGTACCAGCACCGGCACTCCAGCGGCCTGATGCCCGTCTGGCCGTACCGCGAGATCACCCCGGAGACGAACCTCGCACAGTACAACGCGGCCAAGGTGTTCCTGCAGAAGAAGGACACCGGCAGCTACGAGAACGCCGGACACGGCCTCCTGCACGGCGCGCTGATCGCCGCCGACCTCAACAACGCCGACTCCGTCAACGCCAAACTGCTGCGGTTCGCCAAGGACGACTACTACTACAGCAGCATGGCCACGTCGCACTACAACAACCACAGCGTGTTCGCCACCGACGTCGTCAACTCCGTGCCCACCATCATGATGGAGATGCTCGCCGCGACCCGGCCCGGCACCCTGGAGCTGCTGCCGGCCCTGCCCAAGAGCCTGAAGAAGGGCGGCGTCGCCGGCATGCTCGGCAAGGGCCAGTTCAAGATCGACAACCTCGTCTGGGACACCGACGCCCGCAAGGTCCAGGTCACCCTGACCTCGAGCATCGACCAGAACCTGACCCTGATCCAGCGCTCCGGCATCACGGCCGTCACCGGCGGCGCGGTCCAGAGCTCACCGCTCGGCGGCATCGCCCGCGTCGTGCCGCTGCAGAAGGGCCGGACCGTCACACTCGACCTGACCCTCGGCGCGACGGCCACCAACCTCGCCGAGGGCAAGCCCGCCACGGCGTCGTCGGAGTCCAACGCGCAACAGACCGCCGCGAAGGCCTTCGACGGCGACCAGTCCTCCCGCTGGGCCGCCAGCGAGGCCGTGGACAACTGGCTGCGGGTCGACCTCGGCACGACGTACAACCTGCGCGAGGTCGTCCTGCGCTGGGAGGCCTCCTACGCCAAGTCCTACCGGCTGCAGGCCTCCACCGACGGCTCCACCTGGCGCGACGTCTACGTCCAGGCCAACTCACCCGGCGGCACGGAACGGCTGGCGGTGACCGGCCCGGCCAGATACGTCCGCATGCTGGGCACCGCCAAGTCCGGGCAGTGGGGCTACTCGCTGTACGAGATGGAGGTGTACGCCTGATCTCCCGGCCCGCACGGGAGGGGTGTCGGCGCCCCTCCCGCGCGGCCGCGTCCACAGCGAGCACCGGCACGCGGTCAACGCGAGCGCGGGTCCGGGCCTTCGGTGATTCCCCAGGTCTCCGCGAGGCGGCCGTCTTCGATACGGAAGATCTCGATCAGCGTCGGCTGCACGGCGCCGTCCGGGGTCGTGATCCCGTGGACGGACGAGCGGATGGCGACCTTGTCGCCGTCGACCAGAACGTCCTCGGCGACGACGCGCATGTCGGGGAACTGTGTCACGACCTGACGCCAGACCTCCTTGCCCGCCTCGAACCCGATGGTGCCGAGCGCATGGCTGTAATAGTCCGGGGTGAACAGGCCCTCTGCCTCGTCGAACTGCCGTGTGTTGAAGCACTCCTGCATCCGCAGGACCAGTGCGCCGGCATCGTCGCGCGTGTTCATCGCATGGTCTCCCTCGTGGTTGGCTTTTTTGTAAGCGGTGCGCCGCCCCGTTTATGTGGCCAGCATACGGTGCGCCGCCCCGGTTAAGCTAGGCGTGCCATGAACAGCCAACCGCCCAAACGGGCCTCAGCCTCAGCGGAGTCGCCGGCAGCTCCCGGCAGTGACCGGACGCTGCGAGCCGACGCGCGTCGCAATCGCGAGCGGGTCCTGCGCACGGCGCAGCGGCTGTTCGCGACGGAAGGCCTCGGCGTCTCGCTCGACGAGATCGCCCGCCGCGCGGGCGTCGGCCCCGGCACCGTCCACCGGCACTTCCCCAGCAAGGAGGCGCTGTACCTCGCCGTCGCGACCGACGAGTTCGAACGGCTCGTGGCGGAGGCGGAGGAACTCGCAACCACCGACGACCCCGCGGCCCTGTTCACGCAACTGTCCCGGATGATTGCCACGGGCGCCGAGAACGTCACCGTCAAGAGCGCCCTCGAAGCCGCCGAGCTCGACCTGCGCACCGCCGCCCCGAAGGTCGCGGCAGACCTCACCCGCCATGTCGCCGACCTGCTCGCCCGCGCGCACGCCGCCGGCGCCGTACGCCCGGACGTCACGGCCGACGACGTGATGGCGCTCGTCGCGGGCGCCTTCAGCGCGATCCGTCACGCCGGCGCCGAGACCAGCCCCGAACGCTCGGCCCGCATCGCCCAGATCATCCTCGACGGGCTACGCCCGCGATCGTGATCACGCCGGGCGGGCCGTCACGGTGCTCGACGCCCCGCCCGCCGGGATTCGGTTACATGCCGGGCACGGTTTTGTGGTTGAGGTAGGCAACAACGGACACCGACGTGCCGTCCTCATGCAGCAGATACGACGAGGACAGCTCAGCCGGCTCGCCTCCGGTGATGCTGGGCGCGGACCAGTCGGTGCGGACTAGCAGGTAGTGCTCGTCGAGGCGCTGCTGCTCGGTGCTGGTGAGCTGCGCGGGCCCGTAGCCGGCGGCGGCGAACATCTGGGCCCTGCGGGGAAGTGTCGCGAGGAAGTCCGCTCTGGAGACCGGCCGGGCGCCGCTCGCGTCGGCGAACAGGAACGGGTCCGCGAACAGCTCCACACTGCCCGCACCGCCGAGCGCTGCCAGGAACGCGTGGACGTTCGGTTCGACATTGGCAGAAGTCGCCATGTGTGTCCTTTCGAAGGCGTACACCCACCGTAGACACAAAGGCACCTAATCATACCATAGTCGGACATAAATCTCCAGTACCAGGCGGCCGAATTCCGGATCACCGTTTCGGTCATCGCCGAAGCCGTTCCGCGCTGCCAACACCGTACGGGCATGGCCGCCGGCAACGTCAGCGCGGCCCGGTCCGATGCGACGCCGCAGCCGGCGCACGTTCCGACGCCGCGTTAGAGCCACTGTGGACCGTCGTCGACCAGGCCCTCGACAGTGTCTCTGCAACTGGCCGGCGGAGTCAGCGTTCCGCATTGCGCCCCGGTGCGCAGCACGCTTTCGAGCCGGACCGGGATCGTTCCCGGGTGCGCGGAGAGCGCAAGAACGTGCCGATCCTGGACGATCTCGGAACTGCTCCGCGTGCGCAGGGTCGTGGCGGCGCGATCCGTGAGTCCATTACGAACTGAGGGACCCCGCATACACGGGGACGCTGGTGTGTGTCTCGACGTACAGGCCATTGTCCGGACCACCCTTGCCCAGGGACCATCCCCGCGTGCACGGGAAGCACGACGGGCACGGGGAGTGGCAGCTACACACCACCGGACCACCCCCGCGTGCGCGGGGAGCACGTTGTCGCGCTCGGGTTGCTCGGCGCCGCCGCGGGACCACCCCGCGTGTTGCGGGGAGCACGACCTGGTCAGGCTGCGCAGACCTGGATGCGTCGGACCACCCCCGTGTGCGCGGGGAGCACGTCTTCGGGCGGTCCGTCTGGCGCGGTTGGTGGGGACCACCCCCGCGTGCGCGGGGAGCACGACGGCGCGACCTACCGCCGGCTGCGCCTGCTGGGACCACCCCCGCGTGCGCGGGGAGCACAGCCTGGGGAACCTCAGTCTCACCTCGCTTCGGGGACCACCCCCGCGTGTGCGGGGAGCACACGGAGGGAGGCACCCATGACGACGACCGACGAGGACCACCCCCGCGTGCGCGGGGAGCACTACTACACCACCCTGACCGCGGACCCGCGGTTGGGACCACCCCCGCGTGCGCGGGGAGCACGCCACCGCACCCGGCAGGGCATCGAACGACTCGGGACCACCCCCGCGTGCGCGGGGAGCACGACGTGCCATCCCGCAAGATCCGAAACTCCCAGGGACCACCCCCGCGTGCGCGGGGAGCACGGACGCCGCGACGGGTTCGCTTGCGTACACCCTGGGACCACCCCCGCGTGCGCGGGGAGCACGGCACCCGTGCCGCAGCCTCCGGCTCCGGCGCCGGGACCACCCCCGCGTGCGCGGGGAGCACCGCGACGTGATCGACCTGGGGCAGACGTCGGACGGACCACCCCCGCGTGCGCGGGGAGCACAGCCAACTCCCATCAGGCGCCTTGTTGAGGAACGGACCACCCCCGCGTGCGCGGGGAGCACGTCAGCTGTGCCGACATCGCGCCAGTGAACTGGGGACCACCCCCGCGTGTGCGGGGAGCACTCGATCTCCCACGAACGGCCGACGTGCCAAGCCGGACCACCCCCGCGTGCGCGGGGAGCACCACCGACCGCAGCATGTAGCCCGGGAGGTTCAGGGACCACCCCCCGCGTGCGCGGGGAGCGCCCGTCCTACGAGCGCGTCGGCTACCGCCACGGCGGACCACCCCCGCGTGCGCGGGGAGCACCGACGGCTTTCCGCCCTGCGCGGCGGGCTTCCAGGGACCACCCCCGCGTGCGCGGGGAGCACGCCCTGACCAAGCTGCGCGCCAGCCTGGACCGGGGACCACCCCCGCGTGCGCGGGGAGCACCGAATGCGGCGAAAAGCATCGGAATCCACTTAACGGACCACCCCCGCGTGCGCGGGGAGCACAACGGCGTGTTCATCCTGCCGTTCAACCGCGACGGACCACCCCCGCGTGCGCGGGGAGCACGGTGCTGTGGCGTCGCGCCGCCGGATATTACGCGGACCACCCCCGCGTGCGCGGGGAGCACACCATGAGCACGAGCAACGACTGGTCGGACGTCGGACCACCCCCGCGTGCGCGGGGAGCACATCGACGCGATCCGGCCCGTTCTCGACAGCCTGGGACCACCCCCGCGTGCGCGGGGAGCACGTACCTCACCGGGGCGTTCGCCGGCGTCGACGACGGACCACCCCCGCGTGCGCGGGGAGCACACGCCACCGGCGCCGGCCGACGCCCGCCGCGTGGGACCACCCCCGCGTGCGCGGGAAGCACGGGGTCGCTCTCGGGCCGGTCGCAGAACTCCCAGGACCACCCCCGCGTGCGCGGGGAGCACGCGGCCGTCCGGGCGTCGACCGCGAGGCGTTCCGGACCACCCCCGCGTGCGCGGGGAGCACGATGAACTCGGCCGCCTGTTCGACGGTCATCCAGGACCACCCCCGCGTGCGCGGGGAGCACGTTGTTCGAGTCCAGCCCGCGAACGTCAGCGTCGGACCACCCCTGTCGCCGATTTTTGAAAATTGACCCCGTTTGGGTTCGGGAATTTTGACCCCTCCCGTGGTTGGTCAGTTGTGGTTGGTGCGGTCTTTGTTGAG
>NZ_JBFAJA010000083.1:0-62587 GCF_040654975.1 Dactylosporangium sp. NPDC050588
GCCCGCACCGGCACCTACTCCGCCTGGCTGCTCGGCTACGGCTCCACCCACACCGAGTCCATCTCCCAGGCGGTCACCATCCCCGCCGGCTGCTCCGCGACCCTGACCTTCTACGTCCACATCGACACCGCCGAGACCACCACCACGACGGCGTACGACAAGCTCACCGTCACCGCGGGCTCCACCACCCTCGGCACGCTGTCCAACCTGAACAAGGCCACCGGGTACCAGGCCAAGACCTACAGCCTGAACGCCTTCGCCGGCCAGACCGTCACCATCAAGTTCAACGGCACCGAGGACTCGTCGCTGCAGACGTCCTTCGTCCTGGATGACCTGGCCGTCACGGTCAGCTGACCCGCTGGGGCCCGCACCCGGAGTAAACCGGGTGCGGGCCTCATGCCGGGCGGTCACGGACCGATGGTGCGGCCATGAACGTGACGTCCCCGCCCTCTGACGGTTCGGTGACGCCGCTGCGACCGACCGCACCCCTGGCGATCACCGCCGGTCTCGTGGTGGTGGCCGCCCTCTGGTTCGCGGTCGGTCTGGTGTACCGGACGCCGGCGTTGCTCGGATGGTCGACGCTGCTGGTCAGCGTCCCGGTCGCCGCCGCCAGCTCGTGGCGGGCCGGCGGTCCGCAGCGGACGTTCTGGCGATACGTGAGCGTCGGCCTCGTGCTCGTCGGCTGCGGCGCGATGAGCAACGCCCGCGACAACCTGGACGGCGTGGACCGCAACCAGCACGTCAGCGGCGTCACCTCGGCCATCTACCTGAGCGGCCTGCTGGTCATGATGATCGGCCTGCTGCGCATCCCGGGCATCCGGCGGACCGGCGGGGCCTGGACCCGCTTCGGCCTGGACATCGCCACGGTGATCGTCACCACCATCACGTTCGCCTGGCATCTGGTGTACCCGCGGTGGGAGTCGTGGTTCGCGGGCAGCGCCGGCGACACCTGGTCGGCGCTCACCGTGGTCGGCGGCGGCTTCATCTGCGTCTTCGCGTTCGTCAAGGTCGCGTTCACCGGCACCGGGCCGATCGACCGGCGGGCGCTGCACCTGCTCGGGCTCACCGGCGCGGTCGGTGCGGGCGGCGGGTCCCTCGCGCCGCTGCTGGCGTCCCGGCCGCACCTCAACACCGGCCACGTGATCCTGCCGGCGGTCTGCCTGGTGCTGTGCCTGGCCGCCGACCGGCAGGTGCGGGCGCTGGGTGTCCCGCCGCCCCCGGACCGCCCGCCGGGCCGGCGGCTGAGCGTCATGCCGTACGCGGCGGTCGTCGCCACCGGCGCGCTGCTGCTGGTGTCGACGATCCAGGACTCCGCGGACGTCGTCGTCGTGGCCGTCGGCGCGATCACCGTCACCGTCCTCGTCGCCGCCCGGCAGATCATCGCGCTGCGCGACAACGCCGCCCTGCTGCAGCAGCTCGACGCCCGGCTGCACGACAACGCCCGGCTCGTGAAACAGCTCGACTCCCGGCTGCGCGATCTCCACTCGTTCCAGCGCAAGCTCGCCCACCAGGCCGGCCATGACGCGCTGACCGGCCTCGCCAACCGGACGGTCTTCGCCGAGGCGACCACGACGGCGCTCAGCGGCGGGTCGGTGGCGCTCAGCGTCGCCGTGATCGACCTGGACAACTTCAAGGGCATCAACGACCAGCTCGGGCACGCGGTCGGCGACGCGCTGCTGCAGGCGGTCGCCGCCGTGCTGACCGCGCACGTGCCCGCCGGCAGCACCGTCGCCCGGCTCGGCGGCGACGAGTACGCGCTGCTGCTGCACGGCACCGACCAGGCCGCGCACGAGTCGGCGCTGAACACGCTCACCGCGGAGCTGCGCCGCCCGCTGCAGGCGGCCGGGCACGACCTCGTCGTCGAGGCCAGCATCGGCCTCGCCGGCGCCCGGCCCGGCGACACCGCCGCGGAGCTGCTGCGCCGTGCCGACGTGGCGATGTACGAGGCGAAGAACCAGGGCAAGGGCCGCTTCAGCGTCTACACGTCCGCGATGGACCAGCGCGGCGCCGAGCAGGCCCGCGTCGCCGCCGACCTGCGGACCGCGCTGGACACCGGGCAGCTGCACCTGGTGTACCAGCCGATCGTCGACATCACCGACGGGTCCCTGTACGGCGTGGAGGCCCTCGTCCGCTGGAACCACCCCGAGCGCGGCCCGATCTCGCCGGCCGAGTTCATCCCGGCGGCGGAGCGCACCGGCCTGATCGTGCCCCTCGGCGCGTGGATCCTCGCCGAGGCGTGCACGCAGGCGGCCCGCTGGCAGTTCGAGCTCGGCCCGGACGCCCCGGCCATCGTCAGCGTCAACGTCTCCGCCCGCCAGCTGCGCGAGGCCGGTTTCGCCGCCGACGTCGCCGCCGTCCTGCGCCGCACCGGCCTGCCGGCCCACCGCCTCACCATCGAGGTCACCGAGACGGCCGTCTTCGACGGTGGCACCGCCGTGGAGACCCTGCACGCGCTCAAGGCGCTCGGCGTCGCGGTCGCCCTCGACGACTTCGGCACCGGCCACTCCTCGCTCGGCCTGCTGCGCACCTGCCCCGTCGACCTGCTGAAGGTCGACAAGTCGTTCGTCGACACGGTCACCCACGGCGGCGAGCACGCGGTCATCGCCGCCGCGCTCATCGACATCAGCAACGGCCTGCACCTGCGCGCCGTCGCCGAGGGCGTGGAGACCGCCGAACAGGCCGCCGAGCTGCGCCGCCTCGGCTACCGCTACGCCCAGGGGTACCACTACGCCCGCCCGCTGCTCCCCGACGACCTCGAACGCCACGCCCTGCGGCGCCCCGCCCACGCCTGACCACCAGGGAGGTCCGATGTCGCTGACCGTCCGCCCGCGGCGGCTGAAGCTGCGTGACCAGCTGCTCGCCGCGTACGAGGGACGCTGCGCCATCAGCAGCGTGGCCACCCGGGACGTGCTGGAGGCCGCCCACATCGGACCCGCCACAGGCCCCGCGGCCGGCGCCGTGACCAACTGCCTGCTCCTGCGGGCCGACCTGCACAACCTCTTCGACGCCCACCTGCTGTGGCTCGACGACGACTACACCGTCCACGTCGCCGAGTCGATCACCGACGCCACCTACCGCCACTGGCACGGCCAGCCTCTCCACCTGCCGATCAACCCCCGCGTCTGGCCGGATCTGGACGCCCTGCGCCGCCACCGCGACGCCCGCCCCGCGCTCTAAGCTGCCCGCATGACCGATCCTTCGCCCGGTCCCGGCGCTCGTCCGCTGGGCGCCTGGGTGGCCGGGCTGTGCGAGGATCTCGGACCGCGGCTGTCACCGGCCGCCGGGGGCCAGGTGCAGGTCGCGCGGCTCGTGGCGGCCGGCGAGGTCGAGCTGCCCGAGCGGATGGCGGGTGAGCTGCTCCGGCTGGCCCTGTCCGACGACCCCGCCTGGGTCCTCGACCTGCCCGGCGCCGGGCGCGACCAGCTCGCCGTGGCCGCGCAGCAGGCCGCCGCCCGGTGGCGGGATCACTCGCTGTCCGGCGCCGCACCGCCGCAGGCGCGGGCCGCGCTCGTCGCCCACCGCGGCCTGTACGTGCTGCTGCAGCGCCTCCGTGGGGCGCGGTAGGTTCTTCAGGGACGCGACGATGTCGATGCCGAGGAGGGCACGTGGCTCAGGTGTTCACCCGGGGACAGAAAAGCCCGCTGTCGGCGCTGACCGGCGCGGACGAGCTGTATGTCGGGGTGTTCCTGGACGGGCCCGGGCTGACCTGGGACATCTCGTGCTTCGGGCTCGACGCGGCCAACAGGATGGCCGACGACGCATACTTCATCTTCTTCAACCAGCCGAGCTCGCCAGAAGGGTCGATCCAGAAGGCCGGCGCGCAGGGCGGGGACACCGAGGGGTTCCGGGCCGTGCTGAGCAGGGTGCCGGAGAAGATCGCGAAGCTGTCGTTCTGCGCGTCGATCGACGGGGCGGGGACCGCCCGGCAGCTGCGGTCGGGGCACATCCGGATCGTGGCCGGTGGGCAGGAGGTCGTGCGGTACGGCTTCACCGGCGCGGACTTCGGCGCCGAGCGGGCGATCATCATCGGCGACGTGTACCGCAAGGGGGTCTGGCGGGTCGGTGCGGTCGGGCAGGGGTTCGCCGGCGGGCTGGCGGACCTGATCCGCTCCTACGGCGGGACCGTGGACGAAGAACCGGAGCCGGCACCGGCGCCCGTGCAGGCGTCACCGGCGTTCGCGCCGCCGCCGGTACAGGCGCCGCCGCCCGTGCAGGCAGCGCCGCCGCGCCCCGTACAAGCGCCGCCGCCTGTCCAGGCGCCGCAGTCCTTCGCGCCGCCGCCACCCGTACACCACCTGCCGCCGCAACACGGTGGGCCGCCGCCACACGGTGGACCGGTGCCGCCGCAGCCCGAACGGGTCCGGCCCGGGGTCATGACGAGCCTGGACAAGTACCGGGAGGCGCCGACCACCGGCCGGTGGACGAAGCAGAGCAGCAAGATGGTGAAGGTGACGCTCGGGCCGGAGGCGCACGCGCGGCGCGGGTCGATGGTCGCCTACCAGGGCAACGTCGAGTTCATCTACAAGGGCTCCGGCGGCCTGCGGGCGATGTTCGAGGGCGCCGTCACCGGCCAGGGCCTGAAGCTGATGACGTGCAAGGGCCAGGGCGAGGTGTTCCTCGCCGAGAACGCCACCGACCTGCACATCGTCGAGCTCGACGGCCAGTCGCTGTGCGTCAACGCCGACAACGTGCTCGCGTTCGACGCCACCCTGCAGACGGAGATCGCGCGGATCGAGAGCCCCGGCATCCCGGGCGGCGGCATGTTCCACCTGGTGGTGTCCGGGCAGGGCGCGATCGTGGTCATGACCCGGGGCACGCCGGTGACGCTGCAGTGCCAGGGGCCGACGTTCGCCGACATGAAGGCCGTCGTCGCCTGGACCTCCGGCATGCGGGTGTCGGTGACGACGCAGGTCAGGGTGTCGCGGCAGCTCTACGCCGGCGACAGCGGCGAAGGCCTCGCGCTGCAGTTCATGGGGTTGCAGGGCCACTTCGTGGTGGTGCAGCCGTACGAGGTCTGATCACTTGATCAGCGCGGTGCAGCGGGGCGATCAGCTCGTCGCCCTGGAACGGTTTCATCATGTAGTCGTCGGCGCCGGCGTCGAAGCCGGCCTGCAGGTCGGCGGGCATGGCGTAGGCCGACAGCATGAGGATCGGCACGCCGGCGGTGGCCGGGTCGGCGCGCAGCGCGCGGCAGACGTCCAGCCCGTTCAGCCCCGGCATGACGAGGTCCAGCAGCAGCAGGTCCGGGAGCTCGGCCGCACCTCGGCGAGCGTCCGCGCGCCGTCCGGTGCGGTGCGGACCGTGAAGCCGGCCAGGACACCGAGGCCCGCCGCGTCCTGCTGGAGCAGCACCGCCGCCGCCGCGCGACGCAGCACTGGCCCGGCCGGCTCGCCGGCTACCTGCTCGACGCCCTCGTCGGCTACGGCTACCGCACCTGGCTCGCCGCCCTGTGGCTGCTGGCCTGCTGGGTGCTCGGCACGCTCGCCTTCACCGTGTGGCCGCCGGACGCCCGTACCCCGGCGGACTCCCCGGACTGGAACCCCGCGCTCTACGCGCTGGACCTCCTGCTCCCCATCATCGATCTCGGCCACGACTCGGCCTGGCACGCCACCGGCTCCACCCAGTACGTCGCGGCCGCCCTCATCATCATGGGCTGGGTCCTCACCACCGCCGTCGTCGCCAGCCTGTCCCGCCTCCTCAACCGCTGACACCACCCCGCCGAGTCTGCCCACCGCAACGGTCAGCTCCCCGACGCGGCGTCCCAAGGGGAGGTGGCATCCTGCGGGGCGAAGCATGCGGCGAGAACGTGCCGGACCCAGCCGTCCGTTTCGGTCTTCTGGTGCTCGCGCAGCAACGCGTTCAGCTTCCCCTGGGAGTACCAGCGAACCGCTGCGACAGCGTGGTAGCGGACCAATGGGTCCGGGTCGTGCAGCAGCTTGCGGGTCACGTCCTCGATGACCTGGCTGTCGATGGCCTCGGTCTCGGACCCCCAGGGGGTCCATGCGAGCGCGTACGCGGCGCGGCGGCGGCGTTCGACCTCCTCGTGCGCCAGCTCCGGCAGCACGTCGGCGAGCGTCAGCCTGCCGAACACAGCGAGCACCACGAGGTCCGGCGCGGTCCGCGACGTGGTGTACCTCGCGGCGTCCTCGGCGATGGTCACCTCGTCGTCCACCTCGGACCGTTCGCCGAACCAGCCGACGTCGTGGCCGGCGACCGCCTCGTCCAGCCACCGCTCGTACCAGGCGAGAAAGTCGGCGTCCTCCACGACGTACGGGCCGGCCTCGCTGTCGACGTCGACGTTGAACAACCGGCCGCGCGCCCGGCCCGTCACGACCAACTGTGTGAGCAGCCCGCAGCCGTACGCAGCGACCGACACCGTGCCCTGCAGGAAGTTCCTGTCCGGCCCCGGTGGATCCTCGTACCGCTGCTGCCAGTCGCCGAAGTACCGCGGCCCGGGCAGGTATGGGCTCGGCTCGGCCAGATGCCCCGGCGGACACTGCCCGGCCCAGCACTCCTCCGAAAGGTCGCATGTCCAGTAGCCGGGACCGGCCCCACCGCCGCCGAGCTCGGTGACGAACAGCCGGTACGCCGGGGGAAGCGTGACCTCGTGCCGCTCCTCGAACGCCGTCACGGCCGCCTCGGGCGCGGGTGGCTCGAGGACGAACCTGTGGAACTCCACGCCGAACGCGTCTGGGAGTGACGGCAGGGCGCGGGCCGCTTCCAGCTTGGCGGCGATGCGGGCCAGGCGGGCGCGGTCGGTGTCAGGCACCGGGTGAGCGTAGGCCCCAGACTGCTGACGCCACCCCGGCGGGACCACGCTCGTGAACGGCGTCAGAACGGCGGGTCGTCCGGGCCGGTGAATGCCGGATCGACCCACCAGTCGCGGTACGGTCCGTCGACGCTCCAGGTGAGGAAGTCCTGCGTCCAGGGGTCGGCCTCGATTCGCCGGTGGTCGCGGAGCAGGGAGCTCAGCCTGCCGAGCGCGTGCCGGCGCACCGCGGTGGCGGCGTGGGAGCGGACGAGCGGGTCGGGGTCGTCGAGCAGGTCGCGGACCGCGCCTTCGAGGACGTCCCGCTCGCGGTCGTTCCTCGGAAGCTCCCGGGCCAGGACGAACGCGGCGTGACGGCGGCGTTCGAGGTCCTCGTCGGCCAGGGCCGGCAGGACGTCGGCGAGGGTGAGCCTCCCCAGCACCGTGAGTGCCTCGATGTCGGGTGGGGTCCGCGACCTCGCGTGCCCGGCGATGGCGTCGGCGACGGCTTCCGCCTTCGCAGGGTCGTGGTGCTGCCACCGCAGCAGCTGGAACAGGTGCGCCCGGACGGTGGGGTCGCCGTCGGTGGACATCGCGTCGGCGACGGCCGTCCAGGCCTGTTCGCTGATCACCGGCGACAGCAGCAGCGACTCGCCGGCGCGGGTGCGACGCTGCGGCGACGGATCTCCGGCCAGGGCCGCGATCAGTGCGGGCTCGTCCAGCGGGAGCCGTTCGCCGAACCAGCCGACGTCGTAGCCGGCCATGACCTCGTCCAGCCACCGTTCGTACCAGGCCAGGAAGTCGGCGTCCTCGACCACGTACGGGCCGAGTCCATCGACGTCGAGGTTGAACAGCCGCCCCCGCGCCGGCCCGGTCACGACCAGGCGCGTATACAGGGTGCACCCGTGGTAGGCGACCGGCAGCGTGCCGCGCAGGAAGATCCGGTCCGCCGCCCGCGGGTCCTCGTAGCGTTGCTCCCAGTCGTCGGGGTACCGCGGTCCCGGCAGGTACGGGCTGGGTTGTGCGAGGTGCCCCGGCCGGCACCGCGCATCACTGCACCCGCCCGCAAAGCCCAGCAGTTCGCAGCCGGGACCGGCCCCACCGCCGCCGAGCTCGGTGATGAACAGGCGGTACGCCGGGGGAAGCGTGACCTCGTGCCGCTCCTCGAACGCGGTCACCGTCGCCTCGGGCACGGGCGGTTCGAGCACGAACTTGTGTGACTCCACGCCGAACGCGGCCGGGAGTGTGGGCAGGGCGCGGGCCGCGGTCAGCTTGGCGGTGATGCGGGCCAGGCGGGCGCGGTCGGTGTCGGGCACCCGGTGAGCGTAGGGCCTAGGCTGCAGGGCGTGGTCGATGGATACCGGCTGGGTGTGGACTTCGGGACGTCGAACACCGCGGCGGTGCTGGCCGGGCCGGATGGGCGGCGGCGGAGTGTGCCGGCGTGGCGGAGGTCGACCTCGTGGCGGAGCCGGTCGCGGCCGGGACGCACCTGGTGCGGCACGACGTGGGCGTCCGGCCCGGGGCCCGGGTGCTCGTCTACGGCTTCGGCGGTGGCACGTTCGACGCGTCCGTCATCCGGTGCGACGAGCACCTGACGGTGCTGGCCTCGGCGGGGAGATCTCGCTCGGCGAGTCGCGGGCGCGGACGGAGCCGGCACTCCGCGCGGTGCTCGACGCGCAGCGGGGTCGCCTCGCCGCGGACGACCCGGCGACGTACCGGACGTGGCTCGCGCTGGTGCGGGCGCTCAGCGCCTGGAAGGACTGGGAGGCCGCGCGCACGGAGGCGGCCGCGCTCAACCGGCGGCTCCGCGAGCACGGCGACGGCCACCCGCTACGGCTGGCGGCCGCCGACGCGTACTGCCACCTGCGCACCCGGCAGGCACGGGCCGTGCCCGCCGGTCCGGCCCGCGCCGACGAGGTCAAGGCCATCCACGCCGACGCGGTCCGCATCGCCCGGGCCGCGCTGGGCAAGCACCGCGACCTCAACGGCGACGCCCATCCCCGGACGGTCCTCGCCCGGTTCCGGTTCGGGGACTGCCTGATCGAGGCGGGCGACCGCGCCACCGGGATCGCCGAGCTCCGCGCCGCCCTGCGCACCGCCGACGAGGTCATGGGCCGCGACCGGCCCCGCACGTGGCAGCTGCGGCTGGAGCTGGCCGCCCGGCTCACCGACGGCGGCGACACCGACGAGGCCGAGCAGGTCTACCGGGACGCCGCGGCGGCGCGCCCCCGGCTGCTCGGCGAGGACAGCCCGCTGGCGGCGAAGGCCCGCGACCGCCTCGCGCACGTCGCCCAGCGCAACGCCACCCTGTCGCACCGCGTCAAGCGCCGGCTCCGCGGCCTGGCCGAACAGCCGGACGTCACCGGTTGACCAGGGCGCCGGCGAGGCGTTGCTGCTCCTCGGCGACGATCATCCGGGCCAGCTGGACCTCGGAGATGTCCACGGCGCCGGGCGAGGCCTGCGCGATGGTGCTGTGCCGCACGTACGCGTCGAAGAGCTGGGCCTTCGAGCCGAGGATCTCGATCATGCGCTCGTCGACGGAGTCCGCGATGAGCAGGCGGTGCACCTGGACGGTGCGGACCTGGCCCATGCGGTGGGCGCGGGCGATCGCCTGGGCCTCGATCGAGGGCTTCACCTGCGGCTCGCACAGGATCACGACGGAGGCGGCCTGGATGTTCACGCCGACGCCGGCCGCCTCGATCTGGCAGACCAGCACGGCGGGCTTCCGGGAGGCGGTGAACTCGTCCACGATGCGCTGCCGGTCGGCCACCGGCGTCGACCCCGTGATCGGCCCGCGGGCGTCGGCGCCGAGCGCCGCGTGCACCACGGCGAGGACGTCACGGAAGTACGAGAAGACCACCACGTGCCGCTTGGCCGCCATGGCCTCCTGGGTGAGCTCCAGCAGGCGGGTCAGCTTCGCCGAGTCACGCGGGCGGCGGGTCACGAACGCGGCCCGCCGCATCGCCATGAAGTTGCCCTCCTGGACCGCGGCGCGGTAGGCGGCGGCGTCCTCGGCGCCGAACTCCTCCCACTCGTCGACCTGCACCAGCTCCGGCAGCTCGGTCAGCACGTCCGGCTGGTTGCGCCGCAGGTACACCGGGGCCGCCGCCCGGCGGAACGCCTCGACGCTGATCGCCGCGTGCTCCGGCCCCATGTCCGCGGCGATCTCCGGCCGCAGGTGCTCGATCAGCGCCCGGAACTCGTCGATGCGGTTCTCCATCGGGGTGCCGGTGAGGAACAGGACCCGGTCGGACTCGGCCGCGACCCGGTTCACCGCCTGCGAGCGCTTCGCGTCGGGGTTCTTCACGTAGTGCGCCTCGTCGACGACCAGCAGCGCCGGGCGGGGCGGCGGCAGCGGGACCGCGCCCAGCGACCCGAACGTGACGACCCCGACGCCGCCCTGCGCCCGCCACCGGGCCGCCGCCCGCGCCCGCCCGTTGCCGTGCAGCGTCACGACGGGAATCGTCGAGTGCCGGGCGATCTCGCGGGACCAGTTGATCAGTACACTCGCCGGACAGACGACCAGGAAGTGGGTCGCGCCGCGGGCGGCCAGGTGCGCCATCGCGGCGATCGCCTGCACCGTCTTGCCCAGCCCCATCTCGTCGCCGAGCACGACGCGGCGCTGCACCAGCGCGAACCGCGCACCGAACGACTGGTAGCCGCGCAGCCGCAGGCCGTCGCTGAGCCGGGACGTGTCCAGTTGCTGCGCGCCGACGCGTTCGACGATGTCGGCGGGCAGGAACCCTTCGCTGGCCGCGACGTCGCCGCCGAGCCCGACGACCTGGCTGAGCAGGCCGTAGTAGTCCGCCGAGTGCCGCTCGAAGTCCCGCCACACCCACCGGTCACCGGGCGTGCGGACCTTGCGCACCTCCCGCGCCGCCTCCGGCAGGCCGGCGCTCTCTGCTTCGTGCAG
The DNA here is from genome assembly GCF_040654975.1 of Dactylosporangium sp. NPDC050588. NCBI lineage: Bacteria > Bacillati > Actinomycetota > Actinomycetes > Micromonosporales > Micromonosporaceae > Dactylosporangium > Dactylosporangium sp. NPDC050588. Next base: position 10,662 of record NZ_JBFAJA010000083.1, read on the forward strand.
CGTCGCCTGTACGGCGTGCGCCGCCTCGGCCGCGGCGGTCCTCTGCGCGGCCCGCAGGAACATCCGGCGCCACGGGCCCGCCGCGGCCGGCCCGGCCATCGGCCGCTGCGCCGCCAGCCGCTCCTGGCACCGTTGCGCGTCGGTCTCCCGCTCCCCGGCCGCCTGCCACACCCCGCGCCACACCGCGAGGGCCCGCACCAGCCGCGTCATGTCCGCGTTCTTCGGGTCGAACTCGATCCTGAACTGCAGCGAGTCCGTCGCCGCCCGCTTGAGCTGCTCCGCGGCGGTCATGGTCTTGCGGGCCGTCTCCGCCCCGATCCCCGGCACCTTCGTGAGCCGCTCGGGCCCGGCCCGCAGCACGTCCGCCACCGAGCAGATCCCGTGCGCCGGCAGCTCGTCGAGCCGCGCCCGCCCGTCCACGGTGTCCTTGACCGTCTCGATCGACATCTTGCCGATCGCGTCCCACACCTGCGGCTCGCGCGCCACCTCGTACGCCGCGACGACCTCCTGCCGCGCCGCCGCCACGGTCCCGGTGACGGTCTCGGCGTCGTCCTGCATCTCGCCGGCCCGCGCCAGCAGGGCACGCGCCTCCCGCGGCCTCATGCTCGCTGCGCCGGCATACATGTTCTTGAAGGTACCGATACCGCGCCGGTGCCGCTCGGCGGGTCACTCCGGGAACGGTGGGGTGCGGGTCACGCCGTACACCTGCCAGAAGAAGTCGTTCATGGCCGCCGCGACCGGAGCGTGCCGCGCGACGATCTCCGCGTGCGGTGCGGGGAGCCCGCCGGGTGCCGCTCCGGCCGCGCACCGGCGCAGGTAGGCGTGGCGCTCGGCGGGCCCGGTGATCCCGGCGACGTGGGCGACGATCCAGTTGAGCAGCTCCCGCACGGCGTATCTCGCGTCGTGTTCCCGGTGGTGTACGACGAACGCCCGCTCCTGCGCGGTCAGTTCGAACCGGGGTGACGTGGCGAGCCCGAGGTCCGTCAGGTAGAGCCGGTCGCCGTCGGTCAGGATGTTGCCGAAGTGCGCGTCGAAGTGCAGCAGCCCGTTGGCGTTCATGAAGGCGACGTCGGTCTTCAGGCGGCGCTCCACCGTGCCGACGGCGTCCGGATGCTCGCGCAGCCACGCGTCCAGGCGCTGCGGGACGTACTCGAGGAACAGCACCACGCTCGCCGACGCCGCCGCGAGCGCCTCCAGGCGCCGCCGCACCGCCGCCGAACCGTCCCAGTACGCGACGGCCCGGTCGATGTCCTGGTGCTCCTCGGCGGGCGGCGGCGCGCCCGGCAGCACGCGCCAGTGGTAGAGCAGCGGGAACGCCTCGGTCCTGCCCTCCAGCACCCAGCTCGTCGTCATGGTGTTCGCCGCGAGCTCCCGCCACGCGCCGAAGCCGCCGCCGCCGTGCGCGACGACGCTGTAGTGGCAGGACGTCGGCAGGTCGAACAGGTTCGCCGTCGACCGCACGTGCCGCGGGAGCCGCTCCAGATCGGTCAGCGCGAGCCGCTTCGCGAAGACCGGCGTGCCGGCGACGTCCACCAGGGCCGAGGCGCCGCCGACGCCGACGCCGAGCGCCTGGGCGTTGTCGACGAGCTTGGCGAGCCTGGCGTCGCTGAGCAGGGCCAGCTCCGTGGAGACCGCGCAATACCTGCTCAGCCGGGACATGCCGGGAGCCTAGCGTGCGCGGCGCTCCGTACGATGCGGCCATGGGCAACGACGGCACCGCGGGACGCTCCTACCGGAAGGCCGCGGTGCGGCGGGCGGAGATCCTGTCCCAGGCCATCGCGCTGTTCGCCGAGCGGGGCGTGGACGCGTCGCTGCGCGCGATCGGTGCCGCGATCGGGGTCTCGCACGCGGCGCTGCGGTACTACTTCTCGTCGCGCGACGAGCTGCTGGTCGAGGTGTACCGGGCGCACGAGCAGGTCGAGCACGGCGCCGCGCCGCAGGACGGGGTGTCGGCGGTCCGGCTGATGGAGCGCAGCGCGGAGCGCAACCGCACGATCCCGGGCCTGGTCGAGCTCTACGCCACGCTGACCACGGACGCCCTGCAGGCGGAGCAGCACCCGCTCACCCACGAGTTCGTGCGGGACCGCTTCCGGCTGCTGCGATCGCACCTCGCCGAGCGGGTCCGCGCCGGCCAGCGCGCCGGCGCGATCGCCGCGGACATCGATCCCGACGACGCGGCGTCGCTGGTCATCGCCGCCTCCGACGGGTTGCAGCTGCAGTGGCTGCTCGATCCCGAGGCGGTGGACGTACGGCGCGCGCTGGCCCTGCTCGAGCGGCTGCTGCCATCGCCGCCGGGCACTTGACCAGAGATTCTTCCATTGGAAGAATTCGGCGAGCCGCTGCCCCGCAGCGCGAATGCGGAGGCGCAGCCGATGGTCCTTCCCGAGCAGGTCGAGCCGGCGGATCCGGCGCTCGACAAGCCCACGGCGCATGCGTCGGCGCTGCGGCTGACCCTCGCGTCGCCGCTCTACCGGGGCGCCACGCTCGCGGTGTTCCTGTCCGCGCTCGGCTTCTCCGCCGCCGCCCCGCAGATCGCGACGTTCCTGGTCAACGACCTGCACGCCTCCCTGACCGCGGCGGGGCTGTTCTACCTGACGAACCTGGCCGCGCCCGTGGCCGGGTTCCTGGTCGGCCGGCGGTCCGACCGCACCGGGCGCCGGCTCGGGCTGTTCCGCATCTGCGCGGCCGCCGGGTTCGTGGGCTGGATCGGCATCGCGTACTCGACCGAGCTGTGGATGCCCTACGTCATCAGCGCCGTCGTCGGCGGGTTCGGCGGCGCCGCGACGTCGCAGCTCTTCTCCGCCGTCCACGACGAGCTCAAGGCGCACCCGGGCCCGAACAACGACGGGGTCGTGGCCGTCGTGCGGATGGCCCTGACCGGCGGGTGGGTCGTCGGCCCGGTGGCCGGGTCGTTCCTGGCGGCGCAGGCGTCGCTGCGCACCATGCTGGTCGCCACGGCGGTCTGCACCCTCGCCCAGATCGTGCCGCTCGGCGCGCTCCGGACAGCACCACCGGCACCGGCCGGGCCCGGCGACCCACCGGCGGCCGGCCACCGCGGCCCCGGCCTGCGGGCGATGCTGCCGCTGCTGGCGTTCACCGGCCTCTACGTCCTCGTGTACGCCGGCGAGCCCGTCAAGTACGCGTACCTCCCGCTGTACATGAACGACCAGCTGCACTTCCCGGCCGGCCTCAGCGGCGCGGTCATCGGCATCCAGCCGCTGGTCGAGATCGTGCTGATGCCCGTCGCCGTGGTCGTGGCCCGCCGGACCGGCATGATGGAGCTGATGGTCCTCGGCGCCGGGTTCGGCGTGGCCGCCAACGTCTGCTTCGCCGTCACCGGCAACGCCGCCGGGCTGTTCGCCGGGCAGGTCCTCATGGGCGGCGTGTGGGGCGTCTTCGCCACGCTCGGCATCATCGTCGCCCAGCGGCTCCTGCCGACCGCCGTCGCCACCGCGTCCGCGATCTTCATGAGCTCCACCGCGCTCGCCTCCGCCCTCGGCGGTGCGGCCGGCGGCACCGGCGCCGCCGCCATCGGGCTCCCACGGGTGTTCCTCATCCCGGCCGCCCTCGCCCTGCTGGCCGTCGCCGGCCTGGCCGTCATGGCCCGCTCCACCGACCGCCACCGGTGAGGAGCCGGGCAGGTCAGTCTTGTGTCTACGTTAAGTGTGGCTTAGATCGAGCGCCGGCAGTGTGGTCCGGCGTTACGTTTGGGCCGGCCTGCCGGACATCGCCCGCCCCGCCGGGGTGGCCGGGCAGCCACCGCCGAGTTGTCGACCGCGCGGGCTCGATGCGTGCGGCCGGTGAGCCGGGGAACTAACCGGGGCTTCCCCATGGGGTGAATCCGCGCCCGCCACACCGGGGCGCGGTAGGGCGCGCCTTCTTCTCGCCCGAATCCGTCAGCTAACCCGGTAGGCGGTCAGCGAAGAAGGACTGTGCCGTGTTCAACGGACGTACGACGCTCCGCGCCTCGGTCGTCGCGCTGGCGGTGGCGGCCATGATCGCCCCGGCCTGCGCCGCGCAGGCGGACCCGACGCCGCAGGAGCTCCAGGCCCAGATCGACAAGGGCAACCAAGAGGTCGAGCACGTCGTCGAGCTGTACAACAAGGTCAACGGCGACCTGGAGACCACCCAGGCGGCGATCACGAAGCTCCGGGCCGACATGGCGCCGCTGGAGGCGACCATGGCGGCGGCGCAGGACAACGCCTCGGCGCTCGCGGTCAACGCGTACAAGACCGGGGGCAACCTCGGCACCCTGTCACTGATGCTGGGGGCGACGTCGACCGACACGCTCACCGCCCGCGTCGGCACCCTCCAGCAGATCTCGCACAGCCAGCAGCGGGACCTGGCGGCGTACACGGCGGCGAAGGGCGCGCTCGACACCGAGCAGCGGCGCCTGGACGAGACCCTCGCCGCGCAGAGCCAGCAGAAGACGGAGCTGGAGACCCGCCGCAAGAAGATCGAGGGTGACATCGCCCGCCTCGACGCGCTGCAGGCCAAGGCCGAGGCGGCCGCCGCGGCGGCGAAGGTCAAGACCACCACCCCGCCCCCGGCGACGACCCCGGCCAAGCCGCCGGCCGTGTCCGGCAACGCGGGCAAGGCCGTCAACTACGCCTGGGCGCAGCTCGGCAAGAAGTACGTGTGGGGCGCGGCCGGACCGAACACGTTCGACTGCTCGGGCCTGACCATGATGGCGTGGAAGGCGGCCGGCGTGACGCTGCCGCACAACGCCGCGCAGCAGTGGTCGAAGGTCCGCCACATCTCCCGCAGCCAGCTCGCCCCCGGCGACCTGGTGTTCTACAACGGCCTCGGGCACGTGGGCATCTACATCGGCAACAACCAGATCATCCACGCCCCGAACAGCCGGACCGTCGTCAAGGTCGCGCCCGTCGACATCGACACGCTGTACGGCTACGGCAGGGTCGCGTAGTCACGGACGGTAGTCTGCCGGGCATGCGCATGTTGCACCTCGGGCTGCGGGTCACGGATCTGGAGCGCTCGCTGGCGTTCTACACCGCGGTCGGCTACGCCAAGGTCGGCCACGTCCCGGAGACCGGGTTCGGCAGCCTGACGATGCTGCAGCTGCCCGGCGACCCGTTCGTCAGCCTCGAGCTGGTGCACGACCCCGCCCGGCCGGTCGCCGACACCGGCGCCGTCAACCACCTCGTCGTCCAGGTCGACGACCTCGGCACCACGGTCGCCGACCTGGCCGGCAGGGGCATCGCGGCCGAGCCGCCGACCGACCACGGCGAGGGCATGGCCACGTCCTGGCTCACCGATCCCGACGGGCACCGCATCGAGCTCGTACAGTGGCCGCCCGGGCATCCGGAGGGCATGACCGCGGCCGACTTCGCCTGACCGCCGGCTTCGTGCGCCCGGCCGCACGGCACGGCGGGTGGTGCGCGGAAACGGTTCGACAGGCGCGGTGACCGGCTGCCACGATCGGACGGTGATCACCGACGTCGACGCCGCGACCCGGTCGTTGCACGGGACCGCGCTGGGCGACGCGTTCGGCGAGACCTGGTTCTTCCGGCCCGCCGACCAGATGCGGTGGCAGATCGAGGAGCGGCTGGTGCCGCAGGGGCCGTGGCCGTGGACCGACGACACCGCGATGGCCGTCTCGCTGTACCGGACGCTGCGCGAGCACGGCCGGGTCGTGCAGGACGAGCTGGCCGGCCGGTTCGCCGGCGCGTACGCCGCCGACCCGTACCGCAACTACGGCCCGTCCATGCACGGCGTGCTCCAGGCCATCGGCGACGGCGAGGCCTGGCAGACGGTCACGGCCGCCCAGTTCGACGGCCAGGGCTCGTGGGGCAACGGCGCCGCGATGCGCGTCGCCCCGCTGGGCGCCTGGTTCGCCGACGACCTCGACCTGGTCGTGGAGCAGGCGGCCCTGTCCGCGGCGGTCACCCACGCGCACCCCGAGGCGGCCGCCGGCGCGGTCGCGGTGGCCGTCGCGGCCGCGCTGGCGGCACGGCAGGTGCCGGCCGGGGAGCTGCTGCCGCGGGTCGCCGACCGCACACCCGACAGCGAGGTCGCCGCCCGGCTCCGCCGGCTCTGCCGGCGACCGTTCGACCGGGATCCGCGGTGGATCGCCGGCGAGGTCGGCTGCGGGACGCTGATCTCCGCCCCGGACACCGTGCCGTACGCGATCTGGTGCGCGGCCCGGCACCTGGACGACCTCGCCGAGGCGTTGTGGGCGACCGTCAGCGCCGGCGGCGACATGGACACGACCTGCGCCATCGCCGGCGGCATCGTCGCCGCCCGCACCGGCCTGGACGGGGTGCCCGCCGGCTGGGCCGACGCCTGTGAACCGCTTCCAACCTGGTAGGACACGACCGAGGAGTTGACCGTGACCAGCAGGCCCGACCCGCTGTCGGTACAGCGGCGGCAAGCCCTCATCGACGACTTCGTCGCGACCGTGTTCGACGGTGTGACCGACCCCGACGGCGCGGTGGTGGCCGAATGGATGCGGGAGCTGCCCACCGACCTCGCGGACGACGGCGCGTGGCAGGAGCTCGCCGGACTCGTCGCCGACACCGCGTTCCGGCGCAAGGTCCGCACGATGGTGCTGAGCGACCCGCGGCTGGAGTTCGGGTTGAACATCCGGCCGCTCGTCCTGGAGCATGCCGGCGGCGCCGTCGAGCGCGGGGTCGCCGCCGGCTCGCCCGAGGCGCGCGCGATCGTGCACCGGATCGTCCCGGCCGACCTGCCCGCCGACGAGACGGCCGCGTTCGTCCGGTGGCTGGAGCTGGTCGCCGACCCCCGGGTCGAGCGCTACTGGCAGCTGCTCGCCGTCCTGCACGGCACCGACCCGGGACCGCCGGCCGTGCCGGCCTACGCCTGGCTGCTCGACGCGCTGCGGGCCGTCAGCCCAGCAGGTCGAGGGTCCGCCGGATGAGCAGCGCCGTCGCCTCAGGGTCGTAGGTCGGCAGGGAGCTGTCGGCGAAGTAGTGCTGATCGCCCGGGTACAGGAACAGCTCGCCGTCCTTCGCCTGGGCGACCAGGTCGCGGGCGGCGTCGATGTCCCCCTCGCCGACGAAGATCGGGTCGGCGTCCATCCCGTGCACCTGGACCGGCACGTCGGCGGGCCAGACGGGGCCGAACTCGGTGACCGGCACGCACGAGTGGCACAGCAGCGCGCCGCGGGCGCCGGGGCGGGTCTGCGCCAGCATCTGCGCGGGCAGCACGCCGAGGGAGAAGCCGGCGTAGACGATCTCGGCCGGCAGGTCCGCGACCGCCCGCGCGCCGCGGTCCAGGATCTCGCCGGGGAAGCCGAGCTCGGTGGCGTATGCCAGGCCCGCCTCGATGCTGTCGAAGGTGCGCCCGTCCAACAGGTCGGGGGTGTGCACCGTGTGTCCGGCCCGGCGCAGCGCGTCGGCGAACGCGACGACGCCCGCCGTCAGCCCCTGTGCGTGGTGGAACAGGACAACCTCAGCCATACCTCCACCATATGCGCTGCTACCCGGCCCACGGGTGGCAGGGCAAGGCATGCGTCGACGTCGAATGGTGTACTGGTCGTACCGACATCATGATCGATCGGCGTGAGGTGAGGAGCGGGGCATGCGGTGGTTCCGGCGCAAGGCGGCCGGCAGGGCTGTCCTGGTCGACCCGGCACGGCAGGAGGCGCTGCTGGCCGACGTCCGGCAGCGGTACGGACCGCACGTGGCAGGCGGATGGCAGCAGCAGGCGGCCTCGCTGGCGCAGGTGTTCGCCGGCGACGACGGGCTGTCGGTGGCGACCCGGATCGTGCACGACACGGCCGAGCACGCCTACGCCGACGTGCAGGCGCAGGTCCGCGGGCACCGCGTGGACCGGCGCGACTACCGGGCGCTGTACCGGCAGATGGGGCCGCACCTGCGGTACCGCCTGACGGAGCTGCCGACGGGGCTGTTCCCGTACGTGCACCTGGCGGCGGCGCTGACGGCCGTCGAGGCCGACGCCAAGCGGGCCATGGTGCTGACCGACCCCAACCTGCTGCTGGTGCACACGCTGGAGCTGCTTGACCTCACCGTGTCCGGCTGGGAGTACGGCCGGGTCCCGGCCACCGCCGACGCCGCCCGTCTCGTGTCGCTGCTCATCGCCGCCGCGACCCGGATGCGCCTGACCGAGGACGACCCGCCGGCGCTGCCACCGGGCATCCGCGAGGTGATGCGCAGCAACCGCAGCACGGACGTGTACGACCACGCCGGCACGCTGGTCGGCACCATCAACGTGGGCGCGGAGACCCGCCGGTCGTTCCTGATCTGACGGCGGTTGACCTTACCCCTGGGGAAGGGCACATCCTGGCGTGCGGCGGCGGGAGGCACCCGCCGGGAGCGGAGACGGCCATCATGGAGATCCAGCTGCGTGACGTGCCTGAGCTGCACGTGGTGACGGAGGTGCGCACGGTCGGCCGGGCGGAGCTGGAGGCGTGGCTGCCGGGCGCGATGGCGCGGGTCGCGAAGCGCGCGCGGACTGCCGGCGGCCTGCTCGGCACCGCGGACTGGCCGTTCCTGGAGCGGTCCGGCCGCCCTGACGAGCCGGTCTTCGTCACCGTCTACGGCGGCAACCCCAACGACGCGCCGACCCCGGTCGAGGTCTGCGCGACCGTCGCGTCCGGCGGCGACCGCACGCTCGCCGCGCACCGCGAGGCGTACGCGCGGGTCACCAGGTCCGACGTGACCAGCGGTGCTCTCGGCGGGGTGTACGAGGCCGTCGAGCGGTGGATCGCCGGCAAGGGCCTCACGATCGCCGGCGCGCCCCGCGAGACGTACTGGACCGACTTCTCTGCCGCCGCGCCCGGCGACGAGGTCTTCGACGTCGCGTTCCCGGTGGCCTGACCCCCGTCACGCGTCTGCGGTGCTGACCTGGCCGTTGCCGGCGGGATCGGTGAACGAGACACCCGTTCGGCCGGGCGGTCGATGCTGCACGGTGAGCTCCTTCCCCCGATGGCGGCGCGCCGGGGTAGCCGGCGCGTCCGGTCCAATCGCGTGCGGGCCTCAGGATCACCGCCCCCACGGGACGCCCGCGGCTCGGTATCGTGGGCGCCTCGAGCCTTCCCGACGCCATTGCCGACGGTCTCGACGCGCCGGCGCGGAGGCGGGCGATCGCCCTGTTCGCGCTCGGGATGAGCCGGCAGCAGTACCAGGAGCTGCACGCGCGCCTGGACGGCGGGGACATCGACGAGCGGCACGACGGGCTGTTCGTCGATGTCGTGCGGCGGGACGTCGCCGCAGTGGAGCGGGCGCTCGGGGACAGCGGGCTGCGGGGGCGGGCGCTGTCGGCGGCGATCCGCCTGCCCGTGTCCGACGCGGCGCTGCGACGGCTCGCCCTGACCACGCCGTTTTCGACCAGGCGGCAGGTGTACGCGGTGCTCCGCCGCTCCGGACCGCGCGGGCTCGCCGGGTCGCTGCTGCCGGAGGTGCCCGAACGCGACCGGCCGCTGCTGCTGGCGGCCTGCGCCGCCGGGGTCGTCGAGCGGTGGCTGCCGGCGCTGCCGGTGACGATCGACGACCTGCGCCGGCTCGCCAGGACGGCACCGGTCGCGGTCGCGCGGCGGCTCGCCGAGGACGGCCACACGGACGGCCGGCGGCGCTGGTCGCCGGGGCGGGCCGACGTCGAGGCGGCGGTGCGTCGGGATCCGGCGGCGGCCGCGATCGTCGCGGAAGGGCTGCGCTGGCACGATCGCGGCACCCCGGACGCCGTGGCCGCCGCGCTGCGGGCGGGCCAGTTCTGGTCGGTCGAGCCGCGGCCGCACGGGCCGGGCCGGCTGCCCCGCCGCGCCCGCCGGACCGTCCGCGCGCTGCCGGCGGCCGACCTGGCGGGACTCGCCCGTCACACCGACGGCGACGGCCGCGCCGCGCTGCTCGACCCGCTCCCTCCCGCCCGCCGGCGGGCCGCCCTCGAAGCATGACCCCCCGACGACCAGGCGCTCACGCCGGAGCTGTGCGTGCTGCCGTTCGCCGACCGGGTGGCCGTGGCGCGGGACCGCCTGGCGCGGCGCCCCGAGGATCCCGAGATGCTCGCGCTGCCGTACGCGGAGGTGCGCGACACGCTGCTCGCCCTGACCCGCAGCCACCGCGCCGGGCAGCGGGAGGCGGGCTGGCTGGCCCTGCTGCGCAGCGCGATGCTCGACCCGGACGGGGCCGCGTTCGCCGACGCGATCGGCCGGGCCGGCCGCGCCTGGACCGACCAGCACGAGGTGCAGCGGAAGGTGCTGGACCGGCTCGCCGCGGCGCCCGCCCGCAACGTGGACGCGGTGCCGGTGCCGCTCGTCGCCGCCGTCGTGCACGCCACGCTCACCCGGCCCGACGGCGCGCCCCGCTCCCGGCAGCACCTCGACGACTGGCTCGGCCGGACGCTGGCGGTGGCGCTCGCCGCGGCGAACCGCCCGGACGCCGGCGCCGCGACCGTCGACCGGGCCGCCGAGGTGTTCCGGCAGTACGCCCGCACGGTGCGCGGCCTCGGCCGGTGGCACGACGCGCCGTGCCTGCGCCCGCCCGTCCGCGCCGCGGTGTCGTGCCTCGCCGGCCGCCGCGACCTCGACGACCGGACGCTGCTCGGGGTCGCCGCGCAGCTCGGCCCCGACCTCGACGCGCTGCCGGGCCTGCGCGACCGGCTCCACGGCATCGTCCTTCGTGGTGCGGATGCGGAGTCGGTACGGGAGGCGGCGCGCCTCTGGGTCGGCGGCGCCCCCGCGGACCGGGCCGAACGGCTGCGGGCGCTGCTGCCGCACGACCCGGCGCTCGCCCGCGAGCCGGAGATCGCCCGGCTGCTCACCACCCGGCACACGGACCTGCTCGACCTGCCGGAGGTGCGCTCACTGCGCCCGCTCGTCCCGGCGACCCCGGCGGCGCTGCGGGCCTGGCGTCCGGCGCAGCGGCGCTGGTTCCGGCAGGCCTTCGCCGACCTCCTCGACCCGACCGCCCCGCCACCCGACCTCGCACTGTGGGACCACCTGCTCGCCGCCACCGCCGACCGTCCACATCGGATCGACCCCTACACCTGGCGGGCCCTGCACGACCACGCGGACCCGACCCGCTTCCCCGCCGTCCTCACCCACCTGGAGCGCCACACCGGCCTCACCGCGACCCTGCTGTGGCTGCGCCTCGCCACCATCCAGGGCACGTGGACCGCCCTCCAGCTGCACCGCCTCGACACGCTGCGCCACCACCCCGACCCCGACATCCGCGAGGCCGCCCACGACGTCCGCCCGGCACCCCGCTGATCAGGAGGCGGCGACAGAGCGCCGCTCGGAGCCTCGGTCAGGCCGGCCGGCGAGGCTGTCTGCGCGACCACGATGGTTCGGCGACCGCGTCGATGATCGGCTGGTCGGCCGGGCTCGTGGTGGCGACCGTGATGGAGAACAGGTCACCGTCGTCGGACATGGCGACGGCAAGCGTGCGGTCACGACGGAAGAACTGCAGGAACGTCGCCGGCCACCGCCACCGCGTCGACGCGACGCAGGTCATCCGGGATCGCAGCCGGTCGACGTCCTGTGCAGTGCCGCGCGCTCTCGAGGCGCCGAACGGTGCCCCCAACGCCGCGTCGAACATCCAGTACGCCTCCAGGAACGCCGAGAGGCGCGGAGCGAGCGGTTGCCACGGCTCGTCCTCGTCCGACCGGTCGTACACGGGCGGGTCGCTTCCCTGCGTGCCGGTCGCCCAGGCCCAGTCGCCGAACTGCTCCTCCATGAACACCAAGCGGCCCGACTCGACGCGCAACTCCTCGGGAGCCAGAAACCTGTTCTGGTCGATCACCGGCACGGCCCACCGGCACGCGGCCGCATACCAGACATCCAGGGTCGCGACGCCGGTCGTGGCGGCACGGCGGTCGTCCGTTGGCTGATCGGGTGGTCCGTGCCACCAGGTGAACCACTGCTCGATGCGGTTCGCCTGTTGCGCAGTCACGCCGGCAGCGTATGTCAGCCCGGGTCGGCGCCGATCACGACGCCCGGCAGTTCACACCAGATCGAGGACCTGGGTCTCGAGCTTCGTCCCGATCGCTTTCACCGTCAGCAGCCGGGCTCCGTCCGGCGAGGCCGACAACAGTCGATACGACGGTGAGCAGCACCTACCGCCGCAGCGCCGCGAGCCGCTCCAACTCCCCGACCAGCGAATGTCAGAAGGTGTACGGGGTGTCGTACGCCGGCAGGAGGACCCGGGTGCGCGGGGAAGCCTCGCGGATCGCGGCGACGAACGCGTCGAGCTTGGCCGCGTCGCCGGCGGCGACCGACGGCGGGTTGCGCAGCGGGGTCTCGAAGTTGTCCCAGTGCACGGGCACGACGACCCGCGGGTGGTCCAGCGCCGCCAGCAGCCGGCGGGTGTAGTCGTGCACGACGCCGGCCGACGGCAGCGCGACCATCGCCACGTCGGGAGCGAGGCCGTTCAGGTTGCGTTCGACGAAGTCGCTGCCGCCCATGAAGAAGAGCTTCGGGCCGCCGGCGATCGTCACCTGGTACGCGAGGGTGTCGCCCTCGGGCAGGTCGCCGATCGTCCGCGGCGCCGCAGGAGGCGTGAGCCGCACGCCTGGGAACGCGAGGGAGTAGGCCGCGTTGCGGCTGTGCAGCGACGCGACCACCTCGACGGTGTAGTCGCCGAAGTCGAGGTGCTCGCCGCCCTTGACCGGGACGGCCTGGCCGCTCGGCACGCCCGAGGCGAGCGCGAGGTGGTAGGCGGTGAGGGTGCCGAGGATCCGCGCCCCCGGGACGGTCTTCGCGATGTGCGGCACGTCGTTGAAGTGGTCCCAGTGGGTGTGGGTGACGAGCACCGTCTCCGCCGCGCCGATCCGCGAGCCGATCGCGTCGGCGTCGACCCGCAGCGGCGTCGCCGGGTCGAACGCGCCGGTGAACAGGCCGGTCGGGAAGCGGGTCAGGTACGGGTCGACGAGCACCGTGCGCCCGTTGACGTCGATGCGCCAGCCGGAGGTGCCGAACCACCGCAGCGTCGCGGTGGCGGTCCGGGCCGCGGGGGCGGCGACCGCGGGCCCCGCCGCGGCGACCCCGGTGGCGGCGACCCCGGTGGCGACGGCGGTACGGATGAGGGCGCGGCGGTTCAGATCACGTGTTTCGGACATGACGCCCACCCAAGCACCGGCGCGGCCGGGCTGTCCAAGACCAGCCCGCCGCACCGCCCATACGCGACTGGATATCAGCGCTGGTCACGAAGCATGCCGACGGCTACGGCCGCGGCGCGGCCGAGTGCGGTGTCCACGTCGATGCGGGGCGTGCGGCCGCCCCCGTCGACGAACACGGCCACCGCGTAACGCCCGCCGTCCGGGTACTCCACGACACCGATCTCCATCGCGAGCCCCGGCAGCGTGCCGGTCTTGCCGGCCACCCGTACCGGCGCCGGAAACCCCGACCGGAGCCTCGTCCACGACATCTGACGGCCCATCAGCTCCCGGACCGCGGCACACGCCGCGGGCGGTCCCGCCTCGTCCCGCCAGAGCATGCCGAGCAGCCGGGTCAGCTCCTCCGGCGTGCTCGACGTCGTGCGCCGCGGGTCGAACACGCGCAGCGCCGCCACCCGCTCCGGCGGCAGCGTCGGGAACAGCCGCGCGAACTCCGCGTCGTCGCGGGCCCCGATGTCGGCGAACATCGACTCCAGCATCTGCCGCGGGCCGCCGACGACCCGCGTGCGGTCCAGGCCGAGCTCCGCGGCGAGCAGCGCCAGCAGGTCCGGGCCGCCCAGCCGGTGCAGCAGCACGTCGGCGGCGGTGTTGTCGCTGATGGAGATGGCGAAGTACGCGAGGTCCCGCAGCGACAGCTCGACGTCGTCGGCGCACCCGGCGGTGCCCCAGCCGCCGAAGCGGTCGCCGGCACCGACGACGACGCGCTCGGCCGGGTCGAGCGCCCCCGAAGCGACCTGCCGGGCGAACTCGAGGACCAGCAGCACCTTGACGATCGACGACAGCACGACCTGCTCGCCGGCGCGGACCCCGACCGTGCGGCCCGAGTCGATGTCGCGCGCGTGCAGCCGGCCCCGCACCCCGGCGGCGGCGAAGGTCTCCTCGATCAACATAGGGTCAGCCTATGGCCGACCTGTCCAGGCATCTGCGGTACTTCCTCGTCGTCGCCGAGGAGCTGCACTTCAGCCGGGCCGCCGAGGTGCTCGGCATCGCCCAGCCGCCGCTCAGCCAGGCGATGCGCCGGCTGGAGCGCGAGCTGGGCGTCACGCTCTTCGACCGGCTGCCGCGCGGCACCGAGCTCACCGACGCCGGCCGCGCCCTGCGCGACGAGGCGGTCCAGTTCCTGGCGGCCGAACGGCGGCTGCGGGCGCTCATGCACAGCATCCGCGACGGCGACCTCGGCACGCTGCGCGCCGGCGTGCCCCCGGAGACGCCGGCGGCCGCGCTCGGCGAGCTGCTGCGCCGCCTCGGCGAGCAGGCGCCCGGCGTCGACGTCGACCTGCAGGAGCTCACCACCGCCGAGCAGCTCGACCTGCTCGCCGCCGCCCGGCTCGACGTCGGCCTCGTCCACCACCCGGTCGACGCCGCCGACCTGCGCCGCGGCCCGGTCACCCGGGTCCGCCTCGGCGTGGTGCTGCCGCGGGTCTCGCCGCTGGCCCGGCTCACCGAGGTCACCGCGGGGCAGCTCGCCGGGCAGGGACTCGTCGTGTTTCCCCGGGCGACGGCGCCCACCTGGTACGACACCCTCCTCGGTCAATGCCGTGACCTCGGCTTCGTGCCGTCGCGGGTGCGGCACGCCCGCAACCCCGAGTTCCTGTGCGGGCTCGTCCTCGCCGGCCTCGGGGTGGGCCTGGAGCGCGAGGACGCCGTGCGCCGCGAACCCCGCGTCGCGTGGCGCCCGCTCGCCGGGGACCCGCTGTGGCAGGAGACGTCGGCGGTGTGGCCGCGCCGCGCCCCGCACCCGGCCGCCGCCCGGTTCGGCGAGCTGGCCGGCGCCGTGCTGCGCCCCCGCGCCGACGGCCCCGGCCGCATCCTCGGCTCGCCCGGCCCGTGGTCGGTGGTGTTCGACAAGGCGAACACGCCGGCCCTCGACCCGTAGCCGCGGACCCCGGACACGCACTGCTGCGCCGAGCTCAACCTGGGCAGGATCGGGCGCTACCACGACCGCCGGAACCCGCCCGCGGAGCTGCACGTCGAGCACTGCCGGCTACAGTAACGCCGCGCGCCACGGGTGCGCCGCGAGCAGGGCGGCCAGCGTCCGCCGCTGCGACTCGCCCAGCAGGGGCAGCACCGCGTCGAAGTCCGCCTGGTCCTTCGGGCGTGGCTCCTTGGCCTTGAACAGCAGCACCAGCTCCGGGATCAGGTACGGGACGCCGTCCGCGGTGCGCCGGATGATGTCGCGGTACGGGTAGCGGACCGTCTCGTCCCGCCGGTAGATCCAGGTGTCGCCGTCGTGCGGCTCGCGGAAGACGTCGAGCAGGTAGTCGCCGGTCGCCGGGTCGCGCAGCCAGGTCTGCCGCGTGGCGTCCAGGGCCGGCTGGTCCGCGTCCTGCCAGATGTGACCGCCGCCGACCGCGTCGAACACGAGGCCGGGGAAGCGGAGCTCGGCGAACCGCCCGGCGGGCACGCCGATCTCGATGTCGTGGTGCTCCCGGGTCTGCTCGCCGCGGAACAGGTCGAGGGCCCAGCCGCCCGCCACGTACCAGGGCAGCGTGACCCCGGTCAGGCGGCGGGCCACCTCGGCCGGGGTCCAGCAGCGCGCCCAGCGGTCCGGGGTCACTTCTCCATGCTGAGCGGCGACGGCAGGAACCGCGGGCCCGCGTACGCCGTGAGCGCCTGGGCCACCTCGGCGGCGGTGTGCACGGTCTCGTCGACCGCCAGCAGGACGATCGACGGGCGACCGTCGGCCTGGTTGCCGTAGTCCGTCTTCGCGCCCAGGTCGACGCCGGGCGCCGGGGTCAGCACGAGGCGGTGCGTGCGGGTGTCGCTGCCGGGGTTGACGTACGGCTCGAGGAACACGGCGTCGATCGCGCCCCACGGCACGAGCCGGTTGATGCCGGCCACCTTCAGCTGCAGCCCCGCCTCGCCGATGACCACCGGGTCCGGCCGGAACGCCTCCCGCAGCTGCCAGAGCGAGAACAGGATCGCGATCCCACCCAGGATCAGCAGCGCCGTCGAGCCCAGGTTGACGAACACGAGCACGGTCAGCTCGACGCCGGTCTGCGACAGCCAGATGACCGTGCACCCGGCGAGGAAGTACAGCGCGAGCAGCCAGAACTTGGGGCGGTGGTACTGCAGCGTCATCATGTCTCCGTGCGAGCGAGATCCTCGAAAGCGGCGCCAGTCTCGCACAAACCGCCCCACCGCGATGCCCCGCGACGTCAGTGGGGGAAGGCGCGGGGGATGCGGGCGGTGGCGAGCTCGTCGCGGAAGGCCTGGATGCGGGTGATCACCTGGCGGCGGCCGATCGTGTGCTCGATGCGGTCGAGGTACAGGCAGCGCGCGGCGAGCGTGTCGAGGTCGACGGTGAAGTAGACGGCCATCAGCGGGTTGACGAACAGGGCGCCGCCGGAGGTGCGGTGGGTGAAGCGGACGTCGCCGAACTCGCCGGCGGTGGCGGCGGCGATCTGGCCCTGCACGATGCTGGGCCGGTCGGGTGTGGCGGCCTGGGCGGCGGCGACGGCGTCGCGGTACAGGACCGCCTCCCGGCCGGCACCCGGGATGGACAGCGCGCCGAGATAGCCGCCGTCGCGGTCGAGCGCGGCGAGGTTCTCCAGCACCTGCACGTGGTTGACGCCGTCGTGCGCGTCGATGCCGAAGCCGAGGCTGGTCACCAGCTTGACCGGCACGTCGAGGCCGGCGACGGCCGCGACGCTGGTGATGTCCTCGACCGGGGTGCCGAGGTCGCTCTCGTCGCCGCACAGCAGGATGTCGGTGCCGCCGTCGACCAGCACCACCGCGTCGATGTCGAGGTGCTCGACGAGGTGCCGGTAGCCGTCCCGCAGGGTCTGCACGCCGAGCGGCGGGAACGCGTACACGGTCGGTGGCAGGTCGTGCGCCGCCAGCCAGCGGGCGAGGGCGCGTTCGGGGAAGTACCAGTCGGGGCTCTCCGTGTCCGGCCGCACCGCCACGACCTGCTCCGTCATCCACGCGGCCCGGTCGACGAGCTCCAGCTGCGAGAACGACAGGCTGGCCAGGTGCACCCGCGTCCCACCCTCCCAGAGGGCGAGGGCGAGCGGCAGCCCGGCGTACACGTCGAACCCACCACCCGCCCCGGCGACGAGCACGTTGCGCGCCGGCGCGAGCGCGCCGAACAGCGGCGGCACGGCCAGCGAGAAGGACACCGCGTCGGCGTTGGTCACCAACTCATGATCGACCATGCTGCCCGCCGGGCAGACCCCGCGGCGAGCCGCTCGGGACTGCGGGACGCCTCCGCTGCCATCTTCGCGCGAGCGGCGTCATGCCGTCGCGACTCAGCACTCGAACACCGACCAGCAGATGTCGTTGCGCAGCCGCTGGTCGTCGAGGACGAGCTCGCGGACGGCGTCCGGCAGCTGGTCCCGCTGCCACCGGCACTCCCGTCGCGCCGCCGCGTCGCCGGTGCCGGCGGGTGCGGCCGCCCGCGCGGCCTTGATGGCGTAGGCGGCCGCGCCGAGCTCGTGCGCAGCCACGTGGGCGACGACCGCGGCCTGCCCGGCGGCGTACGCGGCGTGCCGCGCGGCACCGCGCAGGTCCCGGGCCGCGCCCATCGCGTGCCCGCCCGCCGCCCGGGCCTCCATCATCTTCACCTCGCCCCGCACCCACGCCCGGGCGGCCTCGATCGCCCGGCGCGGCCGGAGGTCCCCCGGCCGGGCCGCCTCGAAGTGGCCGAGCACGTGCTCCGCGCACACGGCGGCCCACAGCGCGAGCAGGTGGTGGTCGTCGTCGGTGAGCGTCCCGCCGCGCCGGATCGTGATGAAGCGGGGGTCCCGGATCTTCGGCAGGATCATGCGGCGTTCCCACGGTTCATGCCTGTCAACCGTACCGTTGAACCGCCGGTTGAGACTTCAGCTCATCCGCGCCGCATCACGTCGGGTCGTGGCGGCGTGGAGTACCTGATCAGTGCGTCGATGCCCCAGCCGCCCAGGAACGACAGCCAGGCCAGGGGCACACCGAGGAGGCCGTCGTACCAGAACAGCCAGCCGCCCGCGCCCGCCCCGGTCACGAACGCCTCGCGGTAGCCGGGGATCGGCAGCAGCACGTCGATCAGCACGTACGCGACGCCGACCAGGATCGACATGACCGGGGTGCGCACCAGCCACGCGTACAGCCAGGCCGGCCCGGCGGACACACCCACCATCACCACGAAGAATCCGGGCGCGTCGCCGCGCAGGATCGTCATCCCGGCGGTCGGCAGCGCGATCCCGATGGTGGCGGCGAGCGCGACTCCGCACCTCACCCACGCCCAGCGGCTCATCCGCAGCACGATAACCGTATCGTGCTGCGGATGCGCCCCAGCCTGATCGCCGAGTCCCGCGTCGGGGCGGCGTCCGGCCAGGTCGGGCCCGTGGCCGGCGGCGGCTGGCTGGTCACCGACCCGGACGACGACGCCACGCACCTCCTCGACCGGCGACTGCGCGTCAGGGCGACCGTCGGCGGCGGCTGCGGCGTGGTGTCCAGCGACGGCACCCGCATCGGCACCGTCACCGACGGCGTCGTCACGGTCGAGGACCTGCGCGGCCGGCAGGTGTGGCGGAAGGCCCTCGAGGGCGTCACCGAATGTCACCTGGACGGGCGCGGCGTCCTGTGGACCCTGGCCGGCGACCGGCTCGGCGCGCGGGAGACGGCCACCGGACGCCTGATCGGCGCGGCCCTCCTCGGTGTCCACCCCGGCTGGTCCACCTGGATCGACGACCCACGCGGCGACTGGACCGGTCTCGCCGGCGACCGTAGCTGGCTGGCCCGCCCCACGACCGCCGGCATCGTGGTCCGGGCGGTGCCCGATGTGACGCTCACCGACCTGCACCGCACGGCACCCAGGTACCTGGCGAGCGCCCGCGACGGGACCCGCCTCACGGTCCGGGACGTCGCCACGAACGCCGTCGCGGCCGACAAGCCCACGGACCCGGGCGCGTACCTGCTCGCGTCCGCCGTGGTCGGCGAGGCGCTGGTGCTTGCCGCGTACAACCTGGACGACCACGAGACGGAGCTGGAGCGGCACCTGCTGCTGTCGGCGGCCACGCTGCGCGTGCGCTCGGTCGTCGAGTATCCGGCGCCGCAACGCGACGTCCGCCGGTCGGCGGAGCCCGGCACGTGGCTGACGAGGGACGGCGAAGGGCTCCGCCTGTGGCGGCTCGACGGCCTGCTCGACGACGACCCGCTCCCGGGGCAGCAGGCGCTGTTCTGAAGCGACCCGGAGGCCGGTGCGGGGTTGATGATCCACTCCTGCTGTCAATGCACGACATTCGAGGAGCAGGGGGCGGGGGCTGGCGCTGGAGCTGGCCGTCGGCTACCAGCAGGGCGTGGTCACGATGTCGGCACCGGCCGGGCAGCACGCGACGCCCTGCGCTCAGGTCGACCGGAAGTAGCCGGCGCCGCACGGTACCGTCGCGGGATGATGGATGAGATCCGCCGCCTCGCCGCCGAAGTCGACACCACGGCGCTGTGCGACGTCGGCGACGACGTGCGGGTCATGTCGCCCGCGCTGCGCTGCCGGTCGGCGAATCCCGTCCTGTGCGGCCCGGCGGTCACGGTCCGGTGCCGGGACGACTTCTTCGGCGTGATCCAGGCGATCGAGCTCGCGTCGGCGGGTGATGTACTGGTGGTCGACGGCGGCGAGACCGCCCTCGCCGGTGAGCTGTTCGCACGGGTCGCGCTGGGCAAGGGCCTGGCCGGGATCGTCGTCGACGGCGGCTACCGTGACCTGCGGTTCGTGTCCGGGTGCCGGCTGCCCGTCTACAGCCGGCACGTCACCCCGAAGGCCGGCACCACGACGAAGCCCGGCATCCTGGGCGCCACGGTCAGCTGCGGCGGCGTGCCCGTCCACCCCGGCGACATCGTCATCGCCGACCACGACGGCATCGTGGTGCTCGACCCGGCCGTCGCCGTCGCCCGCCTCACCGCCGCCGCGCAGGTGATGGCGACCGAGGCGCAGGTCGCGGAGCGCCTCGCCGCCGGCGCCGCCCTCGCCGACGTGCTCAACACCGCGGAGCACGCGGACCGCCTGACCCGCGGCGAGCCGTCACGGCTGCGGTTCACCCTCTGACGGCAGGCGCGGCACCATGCCGACGCCGTACGCTCCCACCTCGACGAACCCGTGCCGGCGGCAGAACCGGCGGGCGCGGTGGTCGCCGACGACCCGGCCAGGAACGCCGTCAACACCTCGCCGGTGAGCCGGGACGGGTCGGGTCGGCGGCGAGCGCCGGCGGCGTCAGGCGGACGGCACGAACCGTAGGGCCGCGGTCGCACCCGACGGGTCGAGGACGAGGCCGGTGGTGTCGGTGAACTCCGCGAGCCGGGCGAGCGCGTCGGCCGGCGCCGTGACGCCCGGCAGCGCCACGAGCAGGCCGGCGAAGGTGAGCGTGGCGTCGGCGTGGACGGGGTCGACGCCCAGGCGGTCGGCGTCGCCGGACAGGGACACCGCCGCTCGCAGCGACGGCCCGTCCTGCTCGCCCAGCCGGAGGTCGACGGCCTCGAACCGGTGGTGGATGTAGTGGTAGACGCTCGCCTCGGCGGGCTCCCCGAACGCGGCGCTCGCCAGGTGCAGCCCGCCCGTCCGGCGCCAGCTGTCCGCCGGCGCCGGCATCCACTCGACGGCCAGGCTGAGCGGGCTGAAGTCGTCATCGTCGGGCACGTCCTCGAACCGGAAGTCGAAGCACCAGGTCAGGCGCGGCGGTAGGGCCTGGTTCGCGAACAGCAGCCCGTGCCACCGGCCGCCCTCCACGGGGACGAAGTCGAGCACGGCACCGAGTCTGGCACGGCCTATACTCCGGGCGTGGCCGCGGGCGGGGTGGTGGATGTCAGGGGCCGGCTCCGCGAGGCGTTCGTGTGGCGCGGGGACCGGACCGACAAGAGCCGGTATGCCGACATCACCGGCTGGTGGCGGGACGCGGAGCTGCTCGGGCTGCTCGGGCCGGCGCTGGCGGGGTTGTTCGCCGGGGCGGAGCCGACCGTGGTGCTCGGGCCGGACTCGCGGGGGTCGCTGGTCGGGCCGCTCGTAGCGCTGCATCTGGGGGTCGGGTTCGTCGAGGTGCGCAAGGACCGGGCGCCGGCCGGGGACAGCGACCAGTGGATCCGCCGCACGACGCCGCCGGACTACCGGGACCGGCACCTGGAGCTCGGCTTCCGGCGCAACCTGGTGCGGCCGGCGGACCGGGTGCTCGCCGTCGACGACTGGGTGGACACCGGGAGCCAGGCGCGGACGGTCCGCGCGATGGTCGACGGCGCGGGCGCCGGCTGGGTCGGGTTCGCCAGTCTCGTCGACGCGCTCGACGACGCGCGGCTGCGCCGCGACCTGGGGCTCAGGTCGCTGCTGCACCTGCGGGACCTGTGAGGGGACCTACCGCCGGCCGGCGCGGTCCCGGGCGTCGCGGATGCGGTCGATGCGGGCCTCGGTCGTGGACGGTGCGTCGATGCCGAGCCGGGCGCGGCGGCGCAGCTGGTACGTGAGCATGTCGGCGAGCGGCGCGTCGCGGTGCTTGCGCCACCGCTTCGTGAGCCACATCGACTTCTTGGCGAGCAGCTTCGTCTCGGCGGCCTCCGACGCCGTCGCCGAGGCGGGGCCGGTCGCGGCGGCGAGGACCTGGTGCGAGCGGTGCCGGTCGGCGCGGTTCGGGTGGCGCTTGTTGCGGCGGATGTTCTTGCGGGAGCTCTTGTCGTGCTCGCCGTAGTCGTTGCGCCGGTCCTTGGCGTAGCTCAGCGCCTTCTTCTCCTGCGGGCTCCTGCGCGCCACCGCCGCCACCTCCCCGTCTCGGCCGCCGCCGGCCAGGGTATGCGCCGGCGGCCCGGGCCGGCACCCGGATTTCGGCGTGGGAGACGCCGTGCGGTCAGGTGTTGCGCAGGATGCGGTGGCCGAGGGCGGGTGACAGGCGCATGATCGGCGGCAGCAGCCTGGACCTGCCGACGAGGATCTCGTCGGTGCCGCGGCCGAGACCGTCCAATATGGACGCGGCGGCCGCCGCGGGGGTGATCTTGTTGGCGCCGCGGCCGCTGGTCATGTCCGTGTCGACGAGGGTCATGACGGCGTCGACGACGCGGATGTGCGGGGCGGCGTCCTGGCACTGGTAGCGCAGGGCGCGGGTGAAGGAGCGGACGGCGGCCTTCGTCGCGCAGTACACCGGGGCGGACCGCTTCGGGGCGAGCGCCAGGCCGGTGGTGACGTTGACGATCGCGGCGGACGGCTGGCGGCGCAGGTGTGGCAGTAGGCCGGTGGACAGGGCGACGACCGCGTCGAGGTTGACGGCGATCTCCCGGCGCAGCACCGGGCGCAGGTCGCGGGGGTCCTCGGTGAGGAAGTCGGTCAGGGTCTGCACACCGGCGTTGTTGAAGACGACCGACAGGTCGGGGTGCCGCTGCGTGACGCGGTCGGCGAGGTCGGCGACGGCGGCGGGGTCGGCGAGATCGAGCGGCCAGCGGGTGACGCGGTCGTCGGCGGGGCCGTCGAAGCCGCGGGCGACGGCGACCACGTGGGCGCCGCGGGCGACCGCCTGCCGGGTCAGCTCCCGGCCGATGCCGCGGCTGGCGCCCGTGATCAGGACGGTCCGGTCGTTCAGGTGCATTGCGGTGTCTCCTGTACTGGGCGGGCGAACGCGACTGGGCGGGCGGATGCCACCGGACGGGCGAACGCCACCGGACGGGCGAACGCCACCGGACGGGCGAACGCCACCGGACGGGCGAACGCCGACCGGAAGGCGGCGGGGGTCATCGCGGTCCGGCGGCGGAACTCGCGGGTGAAGTGGGGCTGGTCGGTGTAGCCGCTGGCGAAGCCGACGACGCCGAGCGCGTGCCGAGTGTCGATGAGCAGGCCCGCGGCGGCGTCGGCGCGGGCGGCGGCGAGCAGCCCGCTGAACCCGCCCTCGGCGCGCAGGTGCCGCTGCGCGGTGCGCGGTGACATGCCGAGCTCGGCGGCCAGGTCGCGCAGCGTCCAGCGGCGGACGAGGTCGCCGGCGAGCAGCGCCCGCGCCGGGTCGGTCCCGGCCCGCGACGGCGCCGGGGGCGCGGCGACCGAGGTCCAGGTGAAGTGCCACGGCCCACCCCGGTGGTCAGGTGGTGGCGCGGTGAACGTCCCGTCGGCGTAGACCGGCCACGGGCCGAACGTCAGGGAGAGGCCGTGGACGCCGGTGGCCGTCAGCAGCGCCACCAGTACACCGGCGACCAACGCGTCCTCGGCGGGCGTGGGCGGCTCGTCGGCGGGGCCGGTGTGGGACGCGGTGAGGGTGCGCTCGCCCGACGCGTGCACCACCACGCGGTGGCGGGAGTGCACGAACCGTTCGAGCCTGGCCCAGCGGCCGAACAGGTCCTGCGGGCCGGTGGCGGCGGCGAGCGCCGACATCGCCGGGTCGGGCGGCAGGCGGGGCAGGGCCAGCCCGACGCGCAGCAGCGGCAGGAGCCCGTGCGTGGCGGCCACGCCGGCGAGCAGGCGGCGCTTCACCGCCAGCGGGACCAGCGCACCGCCCGGCGCGGGTGTGGAGACCGTGATGCCGTCGTCCGCGAGGGACCGCAGCACCGCGGCGACCAGCGCCCCGCTTGCGAAGTCGTCCATGACCGGCAACGGTAGGCGCTGCCGGTCCGCGTGTATTGAACGATCACGCCGCGATCGGGTACCGGCGGAGCTGGATCCGGGTGTGGTCCAACGTGCCGGGCAGCGGCGGGCCCAGCGGCTGGACTGAGGTGTACCGGTGGGTGCGCAGCAGCTCGGCGAGCAGTGTGGTGGTGACGAGCAGGACGAGGTTGCGGCCGGCGCACCCGGCGGGGCCGGCGCTGAACGGGAAGATCTGCGGGCTGCGGCGGGCCGCGCCGCTGAGCCAGACCTCGGGCGCGAATCTGTCGGCGTAGTGCATGCCCTTGTCGCGGTGGAAGAACGAGCTCATGACGATCAGCGACGTGTGCGCCGGGAGGGTGGCGCCGTCCCAGTCGGTCTCGCGGGTGCTCTCCCGCAGGATGGCGAGCGTCGTCGGCCACAGGCGCAGCGTGTCCTGCACGCATGCGCCAAGGAAGCGCAGGTCGGTGGCGGCGGTCTCGGCGCGGGACGGGTCCGAGCCGAGCAGGGCCAGGGTGCGGAAGGCGGTGGCCGCTGCCGCGTCGAACGCGAACAGCCAGTGCGGCACCTGGCCGGCCGGGTCGACGTCGGTGGTCGACGGGGTGCCGGCCATCATGCCTGCCAGACTGCCGGGCTCGGCGCGGGCGACGTACGCGTCGACGCGGCGCTGAAACCGCTGCCGCAGGCCTTCCTGGCGGGGGCGCAGGTAGGCCCAGTTGGCGGCGTCGCGCAGCCGGTCGAGCTCGCGGGTCAGCCGCTCGTCGTCGCGGGCGGCCTCGCCGAGCGTGACGCGGCGGGCGATCCGGGCGAACATGGTGGAGAACCGGCGCCAGTCCAGGGCGTCGCCGGCCGGGTCGCCGCGGCGGACCTCGTCGCGGATCGCGGCGACGATCGCGTCGGCCTGGCGGTGCTCGGTCTCCTGGGTGTCGAGGACGCGTTCGTTGTACATGCGGCGGTGGGTGCGTTCCTCGCCGGTGCTGATGAGCACGCCGTGCGGCTGGAAGTGGCGCAGCGCCGCGCGCTTCTCGGTGGTGGCGGGCGTGAACGGGTCGGGGGTCTCCCGCAGGATCCGCTCGACGTCCGTGGCCGACAGCACCACCGCGAACGACCGGCCCGGCACCTTCAGCATCAGAGGGCTGCCACCGTACTG
This sequence comes from Dactylosporangium sp. NPDC050588, assembly GCF_040654975.1. Taxonomy (NCBI): domain Bacteria; kingdom Bacillati; phylum Actinomycetota; class Actinomycetes; order Micromonosporales; family Micromonosporaceae; genus Dactylosporangium; species Dactylosporangium sp. NPDC050588. The sequence continues at coordinate 35,435 of NZ_JBFAJA010000083.1, forward strand.
GCGCCGCAGCCGCTGCAGGAGCCGCCCGGCTCGCTTGTCGGCGTCGACCCGCCGCGCGAAGCGCACCATCCGCGGTCGCCGGCGGATGACGCCCTGGAGGAGCGTCGGGGCGACGACCGCGAGGGCGACCTTCGCCGTGTCGAGGGCCGACGCCGTCGCGGGCGGCGCGGACGGGGCGGTCCGGGCGGGCGTGGCCGTCGATGCTGTCATGTCGTCCCGGCTACCCGGCCCCCGGTCGGGGAAACGCCGCGGCGGCCGGGCGCTGGGGGAGCAAACCGTCTCGTCCGTCACGATCGCTGGGCGCTCACGAACACGTTCGTTACGATCGTGTTCGTGAGTCCGCGACCAGGTCCCGTCAGCCGCCGCAGCCGGCCCGCCAAGGCGCCGCTGAGCCGCGAGAGCGTCGTGGCCACCGCTCTGCGGCTCATGAAGGACGAGGGCCTGGAGCGGGTCACGATGCGGCGGCTCGGCGCCGAGCTGGAGACCGGGCCGGCGTCGCTCTACGTGTACGTCCGCAACACCGCGGAGCTGCACGGGGCGCTGCTGGACGAGCTGCTCGCCGAGCTGCTCGCCGGCGTGGACCGGCCGGCGCCCGGCCAGCCCTGGCGGGAGCGGCTCATCGCGCTGCTGTCCGCCTACACGGAGCTGCTGTTCGCCCACCCGAGCCTCGCCCGGTCGGTGCTCACGCTGCGCCCGTCGGGGCCCAACTACCTGCGGCTGATCGACACCGTCCTCGGGCTGCTGCACGCCGGCGGCGTGCCGGCCGGGCAGGCGGCGTGGGGGGTCGACCTGCTGCTGCAGCACGCGACCGCCACCGCCGCGGAGCACGGCAGCCGGGCCGAGGCGGCCGAGGCCGAGCGGGAGCCGGAGGACCTCGCCATGGCGGTCGCCGGCGCGCCGGCGGACGCCTACCCGCACATCGCGATGGCGCGGCAGGAGCTGTTCGCCGGCACCGGCGGGCAGCGGCAGCGCTGGGCCCTGTCCGCGATCATCGAAGGATTGCGCGTGCCGATCCCCTAGCCGGTTTTTCGTCGCCATCACGAACGTGTTCGTCACGAACGCGTTCGTCAATCCGACAGGAGTAGCCATGACCACCATCAGCATCGTCGGGGCCGGACTCGGCGGCCTGACCCTCGCCCGGGTCCTGCACGTCCACGGCATCCCCGCCACCGTCTACGAGCTGGACGAGTCGCCGTCCGCCCGCCCCCAGGGCGGCATGCTCGACATCCACGACCACAACGGCCAGGTCGCGCTGCGCGAGGCCCACCTGTTCGAGCGGTTCCGGGCGATCATCCACGCCGGCGGCGAGGCGACCCGCATCCTCGACCGGCACAACACCGTCCGGCGGGAAGAGGCCGACGACGGCGAGGGCGGGCGCCCGGAGGTCGACCGCGGCCGGCTCCGGCGGCTGCTCCTCGACTCGCTGCCCGCCGGGACGGTCCGGTGGGGGTGCAAGGTCAGCGGCGTCCGGGCGCTCGGCGACGGCCGGCACGAGGTGACGTTCGCCGGCGGCCCGGCGGTCACCACCGACGTGCTGGTCGGCGCGGACGGCGCCTGGTCCCGGATCCGGCCGCTGCTGTCCGACGCCGTGCCCGCCTACGCCGGGGTGTCGTTCGTCGAGGTCGACCTGCGCGACGCCGACACCCGCCACCCCGGCCCGGCGGCCGTCGTCGGCGCCGGGATGCTGTTCGCGCTCGGCCCCGGCAGGGGGTTCCTCGCCCACCGCGAGCCCGACGGCAGCCTGCACATCTACGCCGCCCTCACCGTGCCGCAGGACTGGGCGTCGACCGTCGACTTCACCGACCCCGGCACCGCTAAGGCGGCGCTGGTCGAGCAGTTCGCCGGCTGGGCGCCCGAGCTGCAGGCCCTGATCACCGAGGCGGACGGCCCGCTGGTCCCCCGCCCCATCACCGCGCTGCCGATCCGGCACCGCTGGGACCGCGTGCCCGGCGTGACGCTCGTCGGCGACGCCGCGCACCTCATGTCGCCGTTCGCCGGGGAGGGCGCCAACCTGGCGATGCTCGACGGCGCCGAGCTGGGCAAGGCGATCGCCGCGCACCCCGGCGACGTGGAGGCCGCCCTCGCCGCGTACGAGCGGGACCTGTTCCCCCGCAGCGCCGAAGCCGCGCGGGAGGCCGCCGACAACCTGGTGCTGTGCTTCGAGGACAACGCCCCGCAGGGCCTGCTGGACCGGTTCGCCGCGCTCAGCGCGCAGTGACTCCGCCGCGGCCGGACCGCTCTACGCTGTGATCCATGCGGGACCCCGAAACCGACGCACTGGCGCTGCTGCACGACCTCGTCCGCATCGACAGCGTCAACCCGGGCCTGGTCCCGTCCGCCGCGGTGGCGACCAGGGCCGACTTCCGGTCCACCGACCCCACCGTCGCGGAAGGCGCCCGCCAGGCCGACGGGCGCCTTCCGCTCACGGACTTCCTGCAGACCTCGTGACGGTCACATGGCGATGTTCGCCTGCGGGCCGCCGTAGGTCCTGACCAGGTTCGGCACGTCGGCGGCCGGGTCGAGGGTGTAGGAGTAGAAGCTGCCCGGGTTGAACGCCGAGCCCTTCGTCTCCTGCCGGCCGCTGCTGTTGACCACGATGCTGCCCGACTGCTTCAGCTGCGCGTTCGCGTCCGGGTAGTACGGGTTGTTGACGTGGTCGAAGTAGCTGTTCTCCAGGACCATCTTCGTCGCGCCGCGGGCGTAGTTGCCGTAGCTCGTCACGTTCTGCAGATAGTTGTTGTACAGGTGGGCGTAGGCGAGATTGTCCGCGCTGGGGTTGCGTTGCGTGGTGTCGTGCAGCCAGTTGTGGTGGATCGTCATCCGGGCCACGACGTTCTCGGTCCAGCCGATGCCGAAGGTCTTGTTGTGGTTGCCGAGGATGTTCCACGACACGGTGACGTTGGTGGTGTCCTTGCGGGAGTCGATGTAGCCGTCGTTGATGTTCGTGAACGTGTTGTGGTCGATCCACACGTGGTCGGCCGTGTCCATCTGGATGCCGTCGTAGTCGAAGTCCTTGTCGTCGGGGTCGTCGGAGGCGACGGCGGTGTCCCCGATCGTCAGGTTCCGGATGATGACGTTGCGGACGCCCGCGCCGAGGAAGAACCCGCCGTTCTTGATCCGGCCGGTCTTCCCGACGCCGACGAGGGTCTTGTTCGACGCGACCGGGATCTCGTACCCGTAGTTGGGGACGGTGATCGTGCCGCTGATCCGGATGATGTACGCGGGGGCGGCGGTCGCGTACTTGAGCAGGTCCGCGTACGTGGTCACGGTGACGGCCGTGCCGCCGGCGCCGCCGGTCGTGCCCTGCGCGAAGCCGTCGGCGGTGTTGGACCAGGTGCGGCCGCCCTGCGTCGGCGTCGGGGTGGTGCCGGTCGTGGCGTTGAACGACCACTGCATCCGGGCGACGTCCGAGCACGGCTCCTGCACGATCGGGTTGTTCCCCGCCGTGGAGCCGTCCTTGTTGCTGACGCACAACCCGTTCGCCGCGCTCTTCACCAGGTACTTGCCCGACGCCGCGCCGCTGGCGGTCAGCTGCCACGTCTGGTTCGCCGACGCCCCGCACGTCCACTGCCACAGCTGCGTGCCGGCCGTGGTCGTGTTGTTGGGCACGTCGACGCACTTGCCGCTACCGGCGTTGACGAGGCCGTACGCCCCGTTCTGCGCGACGACGGTGAACCGCTGGGCGGCGGTCGTGGCGGCGCAGGCGACCTGGGTGAGCAGGCCGCCGTTGCCGGTGCCGGCGGCGACGACGCACTTGCCGCTGGACGCGGACGCGAGCGTGTAGACGCCGCCGTTGACGGGGGTGACGGCCGCCTCCGACGGCCACACGGTCACGGCGACGACGCCGGCGGACGCGGCCAGGACCGACGCGAGGAGGACGACTGTTCTGCGGTGCTGCACTTCCGTTGCTCCTTCCCTGCAACTGTTTGTCGCTGAGAGAGATGCATCGGACCGCCCACCGATAACGGCTTTTCCGGCCGGCGTCTGGTTCCCTTCGGCCGGTGGTGAAACTTCCACGACCCGCCGCTGCCGGCCGGCTACTGGATGTCTTCGATGGAGGGTGTACCAGGGCAGCGCGTGCACACGAAGATGCGCAGCGAGCCGTAGCGGCCGATCAGCACGCCGGTCGGCTCGTCCGGGTCGCCGCGCCCGGGGCGCTGCCAGTTGCCGCCTTCGCCGGCCTCGGATGTGGCGATGACCAGGGCGAGCTTCATCCGCCCGCCGCACGTCGAGCATTCCGCCGGCGTGTACCCGGTGACCGGCGCTGTCGAGTAGCCGCCGGCCTTCCAGCCGGGCGCCACCGCCATCGCGTCGTAGCCGCCGCCCCACGCCTCGACCTGCTGGCGCAACCGGACCGGCAGCTCGTCCCGCGGCGGGTACTCCGTCACGCGCTCCGGCTCGAACCGGCACGGCCGCAGCGCGTACCGCGCGTGGTCGACCCGCGAGACCGGCTGCGCTTCGAGCGGCTCGGTGACGTCGGCCTGCCGGCGCCACCGCAGGCGCACCACCGGCCCCCACGGCGGTCCCTTGTGGATCGCCGGGCACCACAGGACCTGCAGCATGTCCGTGCCCTTCGGCCGGGGCAGGTCCTTGACGTCGGCGGCCCGCAGCTGCGCGACCGGCAGCAGCGGGTTGTGCGGCTCGTGGCGCCGCCACAGCGTCTTCGTCCCGACGAGCCGCCCGTCGGCGGTGTCGGTCCAGCCGGTGTACCCGCCGCCGAGCTCTCGCACGGCCGCCTCCCGGCGCTCCGGGTCGCGCATCCGCCGCACGAGGTCGTCCGGCAGCGGCACCCGCTCCTCGACCTCGCGCTTCTCACGGCAGACCGGCCACGGCTCCGCGTCCGGCCACAGCAACGGCCCGCCCGCGTGACTGTCGTACATCGTGACCTCGCCGCCCGTCGGATGCAGCCGCGTCGCCGTCCTGGCGTGCCTGGCCAGCGCCGGGAACAGCTCCACCAGCGGCGAGGTGATCACCCGCGCCATCGTAGTTCTTGACCTCAACCAGGCTTGAGCCCCTACGGTCGCCGTCATGTCGATGTCAGACGCCGAACTCGCCGCCCAGCCCGCCGCCTACTGGACCGGCGTCGCCTACGAGTCGCTGATCGCCTTCACCCGGGCGCGGCAGGCGGAGCTCGGTTTCACCCAGCCGCAGTTCTGGCTCCTGCGCAACCTGTCCGCCAACGACCTCTCCCCCGACGGCCAGGGAATGACGATCCCCGAGCTCACCACGGCGATGCGCACCTACCTGCGCCCGGAGGACGACCTGACCGCCGAGTCCGAGGTCCTCCTGTCCCACGGCTGGCTCACCCGCGACCCCGCCGGCCGCCTCTGGATCACCCCCGCCGGCGACGAGGCCCGCGCCACCTTCGCCCAGCACGCCCCGGCCGTCCGCGCCCGCATCCACGACGGCATCCCCGACACCGACTACGTCACGACGGTGAAGGTCCTGCAGCAACTGATCCGCAACACCACCCCTCCGCCCCCGCAGCCCTGACCGCCGGCTCGGCCGGTCCCGGTCACCTATGCCCCGGCCATGCCTTGGTCGGGTGCGATGTCGACAAAGTCGCGGGCGGCGAGGGCGACGACGGCAGCCTCGATCGCCGCCTCGGTGACTTCGGGCACGACAATGACGTTCCGGCCGAAGAAGCGTCCGACTTGCCGGATGTCTTCGTCGACGCACTGGCCCAGCCGGACCGGATCGTAGAACTCGAGCAGCTGTTCGCCGCCGTCCCAGCGCACGGTGACGTCGATCCAGCCCTTCTTGCCGGTCATGTACCAGTCGTAGTCGTCCAGCTCGGCCGGATAGATGATCGCGTAGTCCATGGGCGCTCAGTAGTTGTCGGGGTCGAACGGGTGGAACACCGCCAGCGCGCGCCAGTCGAGTGGCTCGACGATGCCGGCGAGACGGTCGAACGGGTCCTCCGACGGCGGCTGGAACCAGACCACGGACAGTTCGGTGTGGCCGGTGAACTTGCTGCCCGCCGGGATCCAGGCCGAGGTCAGCCGGGCCTGGTGCCGCTCGCGGGGCATCCACTCGTCGGTGCGGGCCTCAGCGTCCACCCTGATCCGGTCGAGGTCGTGGACGTGCAGCCCGGCCGCCGACGCCAGATCCTGCTCCAGCCTCCGCACGACGAACCGGCGATGCATCGCCGGAGTGCCTTCGATCATGCCGAAGTACTGGTCGCGGAGGGTCAATTCGCGCAGTTCCACCCGCACGTCACCAACCTGGAACACCCTCAGCTCCTGCACCGCGACAGCGTAACGGCGCACAACGGTCACCCCGGCACCACGCATCGACCCGGTCCAGTTCCGCCGGCCGCCGTAGGCGCACCTCCGGCAGCACCGGCTCCCACAACGACGGTTGGATGTTCCGCGTCCGCGGCATGACCGCAATCCCTTGCGCGCCAACGGCCTCCTGTCACCCGTCATTGTGATAGCCCGGCGTGTCCGGCGCGGTCCTATCCAGACGATCAACAGGGCGCCGGCATACCCACTGAAGTCCGTTGATAGCCTGGGATGCGGTCGGACCCGATGTGTCGTACCCCCAGGGTCGCGACGAACACTCGCAGGAGATGAGATGCTCAGACGACGGATGCTGCAAGCAGGTATCGCGATCGGCGTGCTCGCCGCCTCCGTATTCGGGTCGGGTTCCGCCGCCAACGCCTCCCCGGCCAGCTTCGTCGCCAAGGCGGTTCATGCCGGCGGAGCGGGTGCGGTCGCCGTCCAGGCCACCGGAGGTCTCGCCTGGTACAGCCGGTCCGTCACCGTGACATCGCTGCGGGTCTATGTCAAGGCGGGCGAATGCGGAAAGATCTCGGTGTTCGGATCGCAAGGAAACACGGTCGTGGACGCCAAGGGTTGGGACCGCTGCGGCACGGGCACTTGGGAGACGATCGGTAACGTGACGCTGGACGGAAGCGCGGTCTCCGGCGGGATCACCGATGTCACGATCTACGTGCGAGACCTTGACCACCAAATCGTCGGATACGCCGATTGCTACCGAGTCAATTCGTCTTGCTACACCGGCCAGTACTGATGCACGGCTGACACCGCCGGCCCGGACCCGGCGTCCGCAAGCGAACGTTCCCTCGCTGAGGGGAATCGCCCAGAATTGGCCGGGCTCCAAGTAGGCGTTCGACTTGGGCTCGAACGGGTAGGCGGACTGACCCGCCGATGCACCATCGCCATCAAAGATCTGCCGCTACCTCGCGTCCGGTCGCCATCGACCTCGCGCTGCACGCTGAGCGAAGTACCGTAGGGGCGTGGCCGACGACGACATCCGGGCCGGCCTGGAGCAGGCACGGGCGGCCGTTGCCGGCGAGGTGGCTAGGCTCGAGGCGGACCTGCGCGCCGTGTTCGAGGCGAGTCAGGACTCCAACGCCGACGATGAGCACGATCCCGAGGGGAGCACGATCGCCTACGAGCGGGCGCAGCTCGCGGCTGTTCTCGAGGCGACGCGGCGCCGGCTGGCGGACCTGGACGAGGCGCTGGCGCGGCTGGACTCGGGTGACTACGGCATCTGCGAGCGCTGTGGCCGGCCGATCCCCGCTGGTCGCCTCGCGATCCGTCCGTTCGCCCGTACCTGCGTCGCCTGTGCTTGATGCCGAGAGCGTCGGATTCCGTACGGAGTGCGGGTGCGCGGCGGGGCGGTCCCTACCGTGGCCGCATGACGGACTTCTTCGATGTGCCTGTCGGTGACTACGGGCACGAGGGTGCGGGCGGCGAGATGGCGCACGACTACGGGCACGGCGACGTGCACGACGGTGCGCCGCACCGGTACTCCGAGCCGCCGGAGCCCGACAACCTGCTGTACGACTCCGACGGTGACGGCGAGATGGATCAGGTGGTCATCGGGCACGGCTGGCACGAGACCGTGTACGAGGACCTGGATCACGACGGCGACGTCGACCGTACGTACACCCGCGACGCGCCCTCCGGTGTCAACCAGCCTCGGCGGTCCTGACCTGCGCGGCGGCGCGCCGTCGGCCGGTGTGGTGAAGGCGTGAAGATGCTGTGCAGGCGGGCGCGCGCGGGGCGGCGGGGCGGTTTGATGCGGGTATGTTCGAGTCAGTACGGGGCGCGGTGTACGGGCTGTACGCGCGCCGATTGAGCCGGCGGCTGGCCGGTGGGAAGCTGCCGCGGCACGTCGCGATGGTCATGGACGGTAACCGGCGGTGGGCGCGGCAGATGGGGTTCGACGACCCCAGGGTCGGGCACAGGTACGGCGCCGAGCATCTCGACGAGGTGCTCGGCTGGTGCGCGGAGCTCGGCATCCAGCACGTGACGGTGTTCGTGGCGTCGGTCGACAACGTCCGTAAGCGTGACGCCGGCGAGGTCGGGAACCTGATGCGGATGATCGAGGAGGTCGTCGCCGAGCGGTTGCGGCGGCCGGCGAGTCCGTGGCGGGTGCATCTGGCGGGCCGGTTGGACGTGTTGCCCGACTCGACCCGGCACGCGTTGAAGCTGGCCGAGGAGTCCACCAGGGACAGTGGGGCGCCGTTCGGGCTGACGATCGCCATCGGGTACGACGGGCGGGAGGAGATCGTCGCGGCGGTCAGGACGCTGTTGGAGCAGGAGGCGCTCGCTGGTCGTACCGTCGACGACATCGCACAGACGCTGAGCGTGGAGCAGATCGCCCAGCGTCTTTACACCGGCGGGCTGCCCGATCCCGACCTGGTCATCCGCACCAGCGGCGAGCATCGCATGTCGGGGTTCCTGCTGTGGCAGGCCGCGTACTCGGAGCTGTACTTCTGCGACGTGTACTGGCCGGGCTTCCGCAAGGTCGACTTCCTGCGGGCGCTGCGGTCCTACGCCGCCCGGCACCGCCGGTTCGGTGGTTGACGGGCGCCGGCCGGCGAGACCGGCGCCCGAACCGGGTCAGATCGAGGTGGCGGAGATCGAGGACCGGGCCGCGGCGGTGGTCGTGGTGCGCGGCGGGATGGACGACGTGTCGAACGCGTAGGTGATCACGGCGGTCGCGATCGCGTCGGCGTTCGTGTCGAGGGCGAACGTGTTGACGTTGCCGACGAGGGTGTACATGCTGCGCAGCTGGGCGTAGAGCGCCGGGTCGCCGCCCTTCTGCGTGACGCGGAACAGGTCGTCGCACGCCTTGTGGTAGCAGGGGTCGTAGGCGACGCCGGCCACGCCGCCGAACTTGGCGACGTCCGCGGCGGTCTTGATGACCTCCGCGCCGGTGAAGAGGCCACCGGCGGGGATGTTCACGCCCGCGGCGATGAACGGGCCGTAGTCGGAGCGGCCGGTGAAGTCGGCGGCGTTCGTCTGCTGGCCGCGGGAGGCGAAGAACGCCTCGAAGAGGGCCTCGATCTGGGCGGAGCCGGCCGGGCCGGGGCCGGCGCCGGCGGCCGCGGAGTCGTCGCCGTCGTAGACGCCGAACTGGTAGTTCGGCGAGGCGATCATGTCGAAGTTGAGGTAGAGCTTGATCTGCGCCTGCTGCGCCGGGGTGAGGCTGTTGACGTAGAAGGTCGAGCCGACGAGGCTGGCCTCCTCGGCGCCCCACCACGCGAAGCGGACCTTGTTGACCGGCTTGCTGCGGGCCATCTGGAGGGCGACCTCGAGCAGGGCGGCGCTGCCGCTGCCGTTGTCGTTGATGCCGTTGCCCTCGGGCACGGAGTCCAGGTGGGAGCCGGCCATGACGACGTTGCCCGCGTTGCCGCCCTTGGTCTCCGCGATGACGTTCTCGGTGTCGCGGATCTCGGCGGTGGTGGAGGTGGTGAGGTGGGCGGTGAGGCCGGCGGTGGTCGAGAAGGCGGCACCGGTGTCGTACGAGACCCCGACGGCCGGGATCCCGACCGGGCTGCCGAGGGTGCCGAGCAGCAGCGAGTACCGGTCGGGTGCGGTGGCCCGGTCGCCGTTGCCCTGGTTCATGACGATCGCGCCGGCGGCGCCCGCCGCCTCGGCGTTGGCGACCTTGGTGCCGAACGGGCAGCCGCCGCGCTGCATCAGCGCGATCTTGCCGGTGACGGCGGCGGTGAAGTCGGTGGCCTCGCAGCCGGAGGTGACGGCGACCCGGGGCTCTGCCAGGTTCAGGTCGACGGGGACGACGGCGGCGGTGACGTCACCGGAGCCGGAGCAGGTCATGACGTCGTAGTCGGTGCCTTCGACGTACGTCGTGGCCGCCGGCGCGGTCTGCGCGAAGGACGAGCTCGACTCGTCGCAGAAGTTGAACTGGAACGGCTGCCGGGTGACCTGGTAGCCGGCGTGCTGCAGGAGGGCGGCGACGTAGTCAGCGCTGCGCTTGTGCCCGGGCATCCCGGACGCGCGGTTGCCGCCGTTGAGGTCGCCGATCACCTGGAACGCGAGCAGGTGCCGCAGGACGCCGGGCAGCGTCACGGCCTTGGTCAGCTGTTTCGGTGTGCTGATGGTGGGGGCGGCGGCGGCAGGTACTGCCAACCCGACCGACCCCACCATGACCGCGACGGTCGCCGCGCCCACGAGCCTGCGAAGCACCACGTGCTCTCCCCTCCTCGTCGAGGTACAAGAGGAGGACTGTAGGCAGACTCGCAAGATCGACGGTAGCTGATGCATGCCCGTTTGTGCGCGATGTGCACACGCCGGGGTGGGGCCTTACGCGGCGGCGAGCACGTCCACGACGAACCGCAGGGCGCCGGCGGGCCTGCCGCCCTCGGGGTTGTCGCCGTAAGCCATCGCGGCCGGGATGTCGAGTTGGACCCGGCTGCCGACCTTGACTCCGACGAGGCCGTCGTCCCAGCCCTTGATGACCCTGCCGGCGCCGACCTGGAACTCGAGGGGCTGCGACCGGTTCCAGGACGCGTCGAACTCCTTGCCGTCGGCGTAGGTGACGCCGACGTAGTTGGCGGTGATGGTCTGCCCCGCCTGCACGGCCGCACCCTTGCCCTCGACCAGCGTGGTCGAGACCAGCTTCGTGACGGCCCCGGTGCCGCCGGTCACGGTCGGCTTCGTCTTCAGCGCCGGGTCGGCGCCGTCGGGCAGCGGCGGGAAGGCCGCGTTCGTCGCGCCCTGAGCAGGGTCCTGAGTGGCGCCGGCGCTGCTGTTCGTGCCGGTCGCGGGCGTCGACGGGTCGTCGTCACCGGACTGCGAGAACCAGACGATCCCGCCCACGACGAGCAGCACCGCCAGCGCCGCTCCGATCATGCTCAGCACCCGTCGGCGCTTCTCCGCCGCCACCGCCTTGGCACGGGCGGCCTTCGCCGCCGCGCGCTTCGCGGCCTTGGACTTGTCCACCTGGATGCTGCTGCTGGCGCGCTTGGTCGCTGCGCCACGCTGCGGGTTCGCCACACGTTCGGTCACCGCAACACCATACGGCGGTGATGTGCCCATGACCACTCGCACTTGATCTCAACCGGTTTCAAACGGCCGGGCGGTCGCCGATCACGCCGCGCACGTGGTCCAGGGACAGCGCCTCGGCGTCGAACTCGGTCAGCAGCCAGGTGGCGCCCGCCCCGACGTACGCGGCGGGATCCGCACCCGGCGGGAGGGCGACCGCGACGTCGTCAGGCACCGTCATCTTCGACAGCGCCTCGGCGAGCTCGTCCGCGTGCTGGAGGTTGACCGGGAAGAAGCCCTGGTGGCGGGCCGCCCGCCGGAGCGGCTTCACGCTGCCTGGCATGGCGGCCACCCACACCGGCACGCCGGGGCGCTGCACCGGCCGCGGTAGGAACACGACGTCGTCGACGACGTAGTGCGCGCCGCGGTGGCGGACGGGCTCGCCGGACCACGCGGCGGCGAGGATGTCGAGGGCCTCGTCGAGCATCTGCCCGCGCAGCCGGTCGTCGACCTGCTCGCCGAAGCGCGACAGCTCCCCGCCGAACCGGTCGCCGCCGAGCCCGACGCCCAGCGTGAGCCGCCCTCCGCTGAGCCGGTCGAGGGTCGCGGTCTCGCGGGCCACCTTCACCGGCCGGCGCCGCGGCAGCGGCGTGACCATCGGTCCGAGCCGCAGCCGTTCGGTCCCGGCGGCGATCGCGGCGAGGGTGATCCACGGGTCCGCGGCCTGCCGGACCGGCTCGCGCCAGCGGATGTGGTCCCAGACGAAACAGCCGTCCCAGCCGGCCTCCTCCGCCTCCGCGGCGAGCCTCGTGGCCACGAGGGGATCGGCGAGGGCGTCGAACAGCGGAAGCCAGATCGCCGCCCGGGTCACGGCGCGTACCCGTGCAGGCGCTCGGCCAGCTCCACCGGCCGGCTCAGCGAGACGCAGTGCCCGGCGTCGATCTCGTCGGGCGTGATGCCGAGCCGCTCCGGCACCAGCCGCCGGAAGAGGGCGGGCGGGAAACACCGGTCCTGGACACACAGCAGGAATCGCGTCGGCACCGCCGGCCACGCGGCCAACGGCCAGGGCTTCGCGGCCGCGGTCTCCGACGGGTGCGCGCGCTCCCGGCGCTTCGCCTCCTCGGCGAGGTCGCGGGGCACGTCGTGGTAGAAGCAGACATCGGGGTCGTCGTTGCCGGTGCGCCCGCCGTCGCGCGCGGCCTGCTCCCGGACGGCGTCCCGGTAGCCGGCGCCGCCGCCCCAGTCGCCGGGCCGCTCGCCGGGCACGGGGATCATGCCGGCGACGAGCACGAGCGCGTCGGCGCCGATCCGGTCCGCGACGAGCGGTGCGGTGAACGCGCCGAACGAGTGACCCACGACGACCAGGTCCCGCCGGTCGCCGACCGCCTCGACGTAGGTCGTCAGGTCGGCGTCCTCACCCTCGGGCAGGTCCGGCGTGACCGCGTCGCGCCCACGGGCGCGCAGCGCATCCGCGACGAGATGCCAGGACCAGCCCGAGTCTCCCGCGCCGTGGATCAGTACGAAGGTGCTCATGCCGATCACGCTAGTTTCGCTTCTCCATGCTGAAAAGCGATCGTTCATGATGCTGTCCATCGCCTGTACCGATATACAGTGGGCGTCGTGACCGACATCGAACTGCGGCACCTCGCCACCATGACGGCCGTCGTCGACGAGGGCTCGTTCAGCAGGGCCGCCGCCCGTCTCGGCTACACGCAGTCGACGGTCAGCCAGCAGATCGCCGCCCTCGAGAAGACCGTGGGCGGCGCCCTGTTCGACCGCCCCGGCGGGCCCCGGCCGGTGCGGCTCACCCCGCTCGGCCAGGTCGTGCTGGCCCACGGGCGCGACCTGCTGACCCGGACGCGCGCCATGGTCGACGCCATCGACCGCTTCCGCGCCGGCGAGGGCCGCATCGACATCGGCACGTTCCAGAGCCTGTCGATCGCGCTCCTGCCACGGCTCGTCGTCGCGCTGCGCGAGGAGTTCCCGGCGTGCGACATCCGGCTGTTCGAGGAGGAGAGCGACCCGCCCCGCGTCGACGACGTGGACCTCATGTTCTACGACGGCCGCACCGACGGTGACGTCGAGCACCGCAAGCTCCTCGACGACCCGTATGTGCTGGTCGCCCGCCGCGGCGACTTCCCCACCGGGGTCGTGCCGCTGGCCGACCTGCACCACGCCCCGATGGTCGCGTGGCCCGCCGACTGCGACCAGCCCCGGATCGAGGCCGCCTTCGCCCGCGCCGGCGTCCACCCCCGCATCGTGTTCCGCAGCGCCGGCAACGATGCCGTGTTGTCGATGGTACGAGCGGGCATCGGCTCCGCCGTCCTGCCGCGGCTGGCGCTCAGCCGGGTCGACGACTCGCTGACCGTGCACGAGCTGGACCCGGCGTTCCCGCCCCGCGAGATCTACCTGCTGTGGCGCGCCGGCCGCACCCACTCCCCGCTGGCGGCCCGCGCCATCGAGCTCGCCCTCGACATCGCCGCCACGCTGCCGTGACTCGTCGCCGCCACGCTTCGATGACCGGCTTCGACGGCCGGCGCGGCTGAGGCGGCTACCAGGCCAGGCGGCGGCGCTTACGGCCGGTCAACCGCTCCGCGGTGGCCACACCCTTGCGGAGCAGGCGGGTTGTACGGGTCGCGCCGCGGCGGGCCTCGATCCGTTCACTGACCTTCCTGGCACCGGCGATCGCGAGGGGCACCGCGATCGCGGCGACCGCCCACCGGGCGATCATCTTCGGCAGCATGGTCGTCCTCCGTACGTCGACGTCCCGACCCCTACCGGGTACCCGCCCGCCCGCACCACGAACCGTCCGGTTCTCAGCCGGCCGAGGCACCACCGGACGCCGCCGCGATGGCCTGCTCGGCGTCCTGTTCGCCGCCGGCCACCGGCCGGTGGAACGTCCACCACCGGTACATCACGTAGTTGAACACCAGCGTCGTGCCGCCCGCGGCGACCCGGCCGACGGCGAGGTGCACACCGAGCGCCTGCAATCCGAGAACCGCACCGACGGTGAGCGCGTAGTCCCCCAGCACCTGCACGACGAACCTCGCGACCTGCGGACCCACCGCCCGATGGCTCGCGTCGAAGGTGAAGTACCGGTTGAGCACGAAGTTCACGGCGTAGGTGGCCCAGAACGCGATCGTCACACACGCGAACGCCGGCAGCGGCGTCGCCGCCTTCAACACCAGCAGCAGCCCGACGTCGAACCCGAACCCGAGCCCCGCGAACGCCACGAACCGCACCAGCGGATGCCGCCAGACGCTCACGACCCTCCCCCGCACGGCGGTGACCCTACAGCAGCCGGCTGTCCGCCGAACGCCGTTCCAGCAGAACCGCCAGCCGCCGCCGTCCGCCGCCGACCAGCGGCGGAGCAGGCCGCCACGGCCCGGCCAAGCCGCCGGAGCAGCGGTGGTACAGCGTGCCGTCACCCCCGCGCAGCGTGCCCGCCATCGAAAGTTCCACAGCCATCTGCCGGACGACCACCGCGGCATCGAGGCCTGAGATCATCCGCCATGGGCTGCCGTAGGGTGTTCTTCGCGCTGACCGCCGCGCAGGACGCGGCGCTCACCGCCACGCGCGACGACGCCGAGGTCCGCGCGTTCGTCCACGCCGTCGCGTTCGTCCACGCCGTCGCGTTCGTCCACGCCGTCGCGTTCGTCCACGCCGTCGAAGCGGCGTGGGACGACGAGTGGCTGTGCGAGACCGACAAGGCGTGGGACGCCATGCATCGCTGCCTCGGCGACGGCACGCTGGACATCGCCTACCGCGACGGCGGCCCGCTCCCGCTGACCGTGCTCGGCGGCCGCCGCCACCACGAGGGCGAGGAGTACGTCGTCGCCCTCGTCCTCGCCGCGGACGTCGTCAAGGTCGCCGAAGCCCTGCGCACCGTGGACGAGACCTGGCTCCGCGACCGCTACCACCGCATCGACCCCGACGACCACCAGGGCGTGCTGGACGCCGACGACTTCGAACACACGTGGTCCTACCTGCAGGACGTCCGCGACTTCTACCAGCGCGCCGCCGCCGCGGGCAGCTCCGTCATCTTCACCGTCGACCAGTGAACACCTCCTGCTCACGCGCCTGAACGGGCCAGGTGCGCGGGTCGAGACGGGACAGGTGGGGAATCGCGCCGGCCTCGCTCAGGGTCTCGATCAGGTCGGCCGGGGCGTTGTGGACGACGGCGTCGCACATCGGGGTCGAGCCGCGCCGGCTGACCGGGTTGACGTCGACGTGCTCGGCGAGCAGGCGGGGCAGCAGGTCGGCGTGCTCGAACTGGTGCATCCGGTGCAGCAGCGTCTGACCCGCGACGTCACGGACCCCCGGGTCCATGCCCGCGTCGAGGAGCGCGAGCACCACCTTGCCGCCGCCGTGCGTCATCCGGCGCCACAGGTCCTGCCGGTAGGCGCGCAGGCGTCTCGGCAGGACGCCCTCCCCGTCATGCCAGGCGGCCTCGGTCCTGAAGCAGCCGCTCATCGTGCCGCCGAACGAGCGGAGCGCGTGCTCCCGGCGCCGCTCAGCGTCAGTGTGGTCGAGCAACTCGAGGCGCCCGCCCCGGACGCTGACCGAGTGCCACGCGGCGCCGCACCGGACCCGGACCCGCTCCCCCTCGGCGAACCCGGCCGGCACCATCTCCGACGCCCGCCCCGCGCCCGGACGCGCGACGCCCGAACCCACGACGGCCGAACCAACGGCGGCCGAACCTGCGGCGGCCGGACGCGCCGTGCCCGGACGCGCGGCGGGGAACAGGGCGGACCGGACCAATGGGTGCAGGTCGGCAACGTCCAGCCGGCCGTGCCGCACCAGGTCAGCGTCGACCGGAACGCGCAGCAGCGCCGGATGCAGGCACAGATCCGCCCGGACCGCGCCGGTCCCGGACGGAGTGGTGGCGTCCCGGGTGAGCCGGTTGGCATCTCCCGCCACCGAGAGCATCAGCCGCCGGTCAGGCCACGGCCAGCGCTCGCGCCGGGCCGGACGCAGCTCCCACGACCGCTGGCCGAACTGTGCCGCGAGACGCCGCAGCTCTCGGGCCGCGAGCAACGGATCGGCCTGGCTCAGCAGCGCCATCTCCAGCCTTGACCAGCCCGAGGAGTTCGAATACGCCCAGCGGTGCGTGTCCGTGCCGTCGATCAGCCAACCGGCCGAGATCCAGTCCTCGACCACCCGCTCCGCCCTGGTCGCGCCGTGCACGGCCGCTCCCAGCCCGCTCGCGCGGCGGGCGTCCCACATGTGCGGCGGCACCGCGAACACCGGGCCCTCGGCCATGTCACGGACCCGGACCGCGTGCAGGACGAGCCGCTGCGAGCTCGTGGACCTGTCGGGTGAGCGGACTCCGAGCACCACGGTGTCGGCGGTGACCGGCCCATCGGGTGCGAGGACGAACCGCATCCCCGGCACCAGCGCGGCCGTGCCGTCCAGCGAGCGCGGCAGGTGCCAGCGCAGCAGGTCGGGCGCGAACCCGGCGAGCAGCTCCGCGACCGGCCCGGCATCGCCGAACGCCACCGTGACCCGCGCCGCCGCACACGCGGCCCGCCAGTCACCAACCTCCCGCGCCTGCGTGCACTCGGCGATCATCCACGCCGGCACCGCGTACCGACGAACGAGCCGCCAATCATCCAACGCACCAAAGGGCCCAGCCACCATCGCGCCATCCCCCGTCTCAGCACGACCGCTTCGTTGCCCGCAGTCTACGAAGACCCCCCGACATTTTCCGGCGCCGTCGCGGTGACCAGGGCGGCGAGCTCATGGAGCGCGGCCCGCACGGCGGAGGGTTGCTCGATCCACGGGAAGTGGGCGGCGTCCTCGATCCGGCGGTGCAGGACGTGGTGGCCCTGGAAGCGGGGTGCGTCCCACCGCCGCTGCGTGACGATCCGGTCCTGGGCGCCGCTCACGATCAGGGTCGGCACGGCCGCCGGCCACCACCGCAGCTCGTACGTGCTGTCGAAGTGCCTGGCCGACCAGTCCACCGCCGCGGCGTTGTAGGGCATCCGGGCCAGCATCTCAGCGCCGGCGGCCAGCCCGGCCGGCGTGAAGTTCCACGGCGCGGACGCCACCGTGAGCCGGCGCAGGTGCTCGTCGGTCGGGTCGGCCTCGTACGCCGCGCCGGCGACGTCGACGGCGGGCAGCGGATGTTCCCCGACCATCCGCTCGAAGTCGGCGAGCCAGCCGGCGTGCGGTGCCGAGCTGACCAGCACGAGCCCGGCCAGCAGCGGCTCCAGCTCCGGCACCGACAGCAGGTACATCCCGCCGGTGGAGTGCCCGACGAACACGGCCCGCGGCAACGCCTCGGCCGCCTCGACCAGCACCCCCGGCCAGCGGGCGAAGGGTTCGCCGCCGACCGTGTTCGAGCCGTCGCCGGGCAGGTCGACCAGCCAGGTCACACCCGGTACACCGGCCGAATCCGCCAGACCGTGCAGGCTCTCCGACCCGATGCCGGGCCCGCCGGGCAGCAGCAACCAGTTGAGGTCCCCGGCCCGCTCGGCCACCGGCCGCAGCCGCACCCCGGACGCCGTCCGGAACTCGCTCACCGTCACGCCCGGCATGCTCCACGACGGCGCCGCCGCGCGCCAGGCATTTCGCCGGGCCGGTGAGCTGCGCGAATCGGCCGTTCGGCCGACGCGATCATGCACGTTCGGCAGCTCAGGCGGGCAGCGAGGGATGTTCATGTCCCACTACGCTCCAGCCGTTCCCCAAACCCCTGAGGATGGCAATGACGTTTCTGTCCCGTTTGTCGGCTCGCCGGACCGGCGCCGCCCTCGCCGCGTCCGCGCTCGTGTTCGCGGCGCTGCCGGCGACGTCGGCGCTGGCCGAGGACGACTTCCCGTCCGTCGGCGCGGCCACCAGCTACGACATCGGCCTCGGCGCCGTCGGCACGCCCGGCAAGGCCGTCACCGTCTGGGTCGACGCGCACAATGCCGTCAAGCCCCGGTTCGAGATCGACCAGACCGGCCTGGCCGGTGTCGCGACGTTCGCCGTGCCGGACGGCAACGACCAGTGCAAGGCGACCGGGAAGAAGATCGTCTGCGACCTGCCGCAGGCCGACTTCACCTCCGTGCCCATCGTGCTCGTCCTGCACCCCGACAAGGGTGCGGCGGTCGGCGACAAGGGCGCGTTCACGCTGGACGCGATTGCCGAGAACACGCCTGACCTGCCCGCGTCCGAGCACAAGGTCACGATCGCCGACGGCGCCGACCTTGTCGTGACCGCACCCACGTACGTTTCCCCCGTGCCCGAGGTCAAGCCCGGCGACGTCCTGTTCACGAAGGCGGCGTTCGTCAACTACGGCAACCGGGCGGCCGCCGACGCCACGATGACGATGATGTTCGACCCGGGCATCGCGCCGTTCAAGTACGAGGGCTGCACCTACACCGAGACCGAGTACCCGCTGATCGTCGAGTGCCCGGTCGACGGGACGATCGAGCCCGGCGCGGGCCGGGAGTTCGTGACGGTCGACGAGAACGGCAAGGAGACCCCCGGCATGGGTGCCGTCGTGGCACCCGACGCGCTCGGCTGGAAGGGCGTCGACTTCCTCGCCCTCGCCGACAGTGTCGTCGAGGACCTTCCGCCGGAGGTGCTCGCGAAGGCGAAGACGACCAAGGCGACGAGCGGCAAGAAGTTCAAGATCCGGCAGCAGCAGCCGGTCAACAAGTCGTTCAAGGCGCAGCCGGAGATCGACAAGAACGACAACTATGCGGGAACGGCCTACGGCGCGCTGAACTCGCGCGACCTCGCCACGATCGGCGCGACCGCCTCGGGCGGTGTGGGCAGCGTGGTCACGGTGAACATCGGCGTCAAGAACACCGGTGTCTCGATGCTGGACGCGTACCGGACCGGCGGCGAGCCGGCCGCCAGGTTCAACTTCGTGGTGCCCGACGGCACCGAGGTCGTCGGGGTCGGCGAGGGCTGCGTCGCCCGGTGGAAGGAGGACGACGGCAGCATCGGCTGGGACCCGGTGCCGGGCAAGCGCTTCTACGACTGCGGGATCGACTCGTCGCTGTTCAAGCCGGGCGCGTCGTACACGACGGCGTTCCAGCTGAAGATCACGCAGGTGATCGCCCACGCGACGGGCACCGTCTCGTTCACCAACCCGTTCCGGGACCCGGCCGAGCCGCCGGCGGACGCCAACCCGGGCAATGACGTTGCCGAGGTGGTCATCAACCCGAACCCCGGTGGCTCGGGCGGTGGCCTGCCGCTGACCGGTGCGCAGACCGGGCTCGTCGCCTCGGTCGGCGCGGCGCTGCTGGCGGGTGGCGTGGCCCTGTTCCTGGTGGCGCGCCGCCGCCGCGTGGTGCTCGTGGTGCCGCAGGACGGCAGCGCCGAGTAACCCACTGCACGACAGGCCCCGGCGACCGCGGTCGCCGGGGCCTTGCCGTCGGCGCGGTCAGAGCAGGTGGCGCAGGTACCGGTCGGGTTGGCCGAGGAACGCCCGGAAGTGCTCGACGACGGCGAGGTCGGCCCAGCCGGTGCGGCGGATGCCGTGCTCGCCGAGCTCCAGCACCGTCGCGTCCGGCAGCGCGGTCAGGACCGGCGAGTGGGTGGCGACGACGACCTGCGCGCCGGACTCGGCCAGGGTCGCCAGTCGGGACATGAGGGTGAGGGTGGACGTGAAGGACAGGGCCGCCTCCGGCTCGTCCATCAGGTAGAAGCCGGGCTGGTTGAACTTGCGCTCCAGCAGGGCCAGGAAGCCCTCGCCGTGGCTGCGCTCGTGCAGGTCCCAGTCGGGCGAGCCTTCGAGCGACTCGAGGTAGGTGTACAGGCCGTGAGTCGTCTCGGCGCGCAGGAAATACGCGTTGCCGCGAGCGCCGGCCGTGCGGACGAAGCGCAGCTGCGCGCCGAGCGGGGCCTCGGTCTCGCGGGTGCGGTGCATGGCGCCGCGGGAGCCGCCTTCCGGGTTCAGCCCGTACGCCTGGGCGAGCGCCTCGATCAGGGTGGACTTCCCCGACCCGTTCTCGCCGACGAGGAAGGTCACGCCCGCCGGGAGGTTGAGGCCCCGGTCCAGCAGGGACCGCACCGCCGGGATCCGGGCCCACCACGCGTCCGGATCCCACGACGCGCCCGGGTCCACCTCGACGCGCCGCACCAGCCGCTCCACACCGGCGAACACTACCGGCCGGCCCGACGTAAGCGCCGGATGAACACCTCCGCCACGGCCAGGTTGACGATCCAGCCGGCGGTCTGACCGAAAGGGATCAGTGTGGGCGCGAGCGTCGCGGCGCTCTCCGCGCTGAACGGCAGCCGGATCAGCAGCAGCAGCGGCACCAGCACGCGGGCGGTCACGGCGAGGAACGTCAGCGCGTAGTTGCGCAGCATCCACTCGCGGTGGGCGGTGAAGTCGCGGCGGCGGGCGGCACGGTACGCCAGACCGCCGGTGATCAGCCACAGCACGGCCGCGACGGTGAGACCGACCTGCGTCACCGGCCGGCCCGACCACAGCGCGACCGGCACCGCGGTGACCGCCGCCGGCAGCACCCCGGCGAGCAGATACACCCGGCCGATGGTGCGGTGGACGCGCGGACGGGCCCGCACCCGCGCCATGAACTGCAGCGGGCCGAGGATCAGCGCCACGGCGGCGGTGAAGATGTGCGCGACCAGAGTGGCGTAGTGCACGGTCCCGCTGACGCCGAGGCGGCTCTCGGAGGCGTCGAGGCCGATGTACGGATAGACGAGCACGAGACTGACGACGACCGCGACCACGAGTGTCACGCGCGGCAGGCGGCCCGGCGACCCACTGCGAGGCGATCCGCTGCGAGGCGACGGCCGGCGGGGCCGCTCGGCCGTGCGTTCGTTCGACATGACTCGACTCTGGCCCACCACGGCGCCACCGTCATCAGCCCAGCGATGACCCGGCGCTACGCCGATGGGCGTAGGTCCACCGGTTCGAGAGAGCGCTCTCCGTGGGATGGATCACAAGATCCACGTGCCAGTTGAGTCGCCCGCGTTCGCGGCCAGTTGCAGCGGCGCCTACACCGACTCGGGCCGTGGCTACCATGGCGGACCGAGAACGCCTCAGCCGAGCTGGTCGCGGCGGCGGGTCAGGTACGCGGTCTCGGCGGTGTTGCCGGCCAGCTCGATCGCCCTGTCGTACGCCGCCCGCGCCTGCTGACCGCGCCCCAGCCGCCGCAGCAGGTCGGCGCGGGCCACATGGAACGCGTGATAGCCGGCCAGCCGGCCCTCCAGGCGGTCGACCGCCGCCAGGGCCACGTCCGGCCCGTCGAGCTCGGCGACCGCGATCGCCCGGTTCAGTGCCACGACCGGCGACGGGTCCAGCCGGACGAGCTGGTCGTACAGTGCGACCACCTGCGACCAGTCGGTGTCCCGCACATCGCGGGCGGAGGTGTGCACGGCGTTGATCGCGGCGAGGATCTGATACCGGCCGGGCGCCTCACCGGTCGCCAGCCGCTGCCGGACCAGCCGGTGCCCCTCGGCGATCAGCGCCGGGTCCCACGCGCCGCGGTCCTGTTCGGCGAGGGTGACCAGCTCGCCGCCCGCGGAGACCCGGGCGGCCCGCCGGGCCTCGGTGAGCAGCATCAGCGCCAGCAGCCCGGCCGCCTCGCCGTCCGCCGGGAGCAGGGCGCGGATGAGGCGGGTGAGCCGGATGGCCTCGGCGGTCAGGCCGGGACGCACCGGGTCGCTGTCCGCGCCGGTGGCCAGGTAGCCCTCGTTGAACACCAGGAACAGCACGGCGAGCACGCCCGCGACGCGAGCCGGGAGATCCTCGGCAGCCGGCAGCCGGTACGGGATACGCGCCGCCTTGATCTTCGCCTTGGCCCGGGTGATCCGCTGCCCCATCGCGGTCTCCTGCACCAGGAACGCCCGGGCGATCTCGGGCACGGTGAGCCCGCCGACCATGCGCAGCGTCAGCGCCACGCGGGTCTCCATCGCCAGCGCAGGGTGGCAGCAGGTGAAGATCAGCCGGAGCCGCTCGTCGTCGATGGCGCCCAGAGGCTCGGCAGGCGTGTCGTCGTGCAACATCCGGGCCTCCTTGTGCTTGTCGTCGCGCTTGCTCTCGCGCCGGATCCGGTCGATGGCCTTGCGGTTGGCGGTCGTGGTCAGCCAGGCACCGGGGTTCGGCGGCACGCCGTCGGCCGGCCAGCGCTCCACGGCGGTCGCGAACGCCTCGGCGGCCGCCTCCTCGGCGATGTCGAGGTCACCGAAGTGCCTGGTCAGGCTGGCGACCACCCACGCCCATTCCTCTTGGTGGGCCCGGGTGAGCGCGGCCCGCACCTCACTCACAGAAATGGCCGGACCTCGCTCATGCGGTTGCGCTGGATCACGGACGCCAGGTACAGCACGGTGCGCTCCTCTCCTCGGCCCCTCTGTCTACCTGACCTACGAACCCGCCGCCGCCGATCCGACACGGCCGCTCGAACTTTTCCGGCGGAGATCGGTCTGGAGGACATACCGAAGCATTCCGTTTCATTCGCCGACGTCACGGCGTCACCAACCGTGCCGAGATCACCTCGATCGATTGACACGGGAGTCGGGCAGCCCCTACGTTTCGCTCACTTTCACTTCGCGGGGGCATCCAGTGATCTCACTTCATCGCGCCGTGCGCAGGTTCCTGTCCGGCGCCCTTCCCATCAGCCTCGCGCTGACCGTCGCGGCCGTGGCCGTGGCCGGCGACCCGGCCGCCGCCGACCCGGCGCCCGGGCAGCCTGGTCAGCCCGGCCAGGTCGCGCCGCCGGTCGACCAGCGCGCCGCCGAGACCGCGGCGCTGCAGCAGGCGGTCGAGAGCGGCCGCACGGTCGAGGTGGCGAACTCCCGGTCCGAGATGGCCCGCACGATGGCCACGCCGCGCGGCACGCTGGTGCGGGAGAGCTACGCGGTGCCGCAGTGGACGAAGAAGGACGGCGCCTGGCGGCAGATCGACCTGTCGCTGCGCAAGGACGGCACGACCATCGCCCCGGCCGCGTCCGTGGCGGACGTGCGATTCTCCGCCGGCGGCACCGGACCGCTCGTCACTCTTGCCGGTGCCGGCGGCGCGCTCAACCTGACCTGGCCGTCGAAGCTGCCCGCACCCCGCATCGAGGGTGACACGGCGGTGTACGAGTCGGTGCTGCCCGACGTCGACCTGCAGGTGCAGTCCACAGTGGAGGGCTTCGGCTACTCGCTGATCGTCAAGACCCGGCAGGCCGCGGCGAACCCGGCCCTGGCGAAGCTCAAGTTCGGGCTGAGCAGCACCGGGTGGTCGCTCAAGCAGCGCCCCGGCGGCGGCTACGAGACCCGCGACAGCACCGGCAAGGTCACCGCGGCGGCCGGGCCGGCCCTCATGTGGGACTCCGCGGGCGTGCCCAGCGCGCAGCGGTCCCTCGCGGCGGCGCGGTCCGCGGGGAAGAACTCGCTGCTGCGGCACGTGCCCGACGACTCCCGCAAGGCCGACCTCCCCACCACCGTGGAGGACGGCTCCCTCGTCATCGTCCCCGACGCCGCGATGCTCGCCGACCCGAACGTCGCCTACCCCGTCGTCATCGACCCATGGACCGGCGTCGGCCGCGCCCGCTGGGGCTACACCGACTCCACCAACGCCAACCGCGACGACGGCATCGTCCGCGTCGGCCTGAACACCGACGGGTCCGGCACCTTCCGCTCCTTCTTCGCGTTCGACCTGACGTGGCTGCCGGGCAAGCAGATCCGCAATGCCAAGTTCGTGACGTACATGACGCACTCGTGGTCGTGCACGGCGACGCCGGTCAACCTGTACCGCACCGGCGACCTGACCGGGTCCGGCCGGCAGGCCTGGTCCGGCCCCGGCCTGGACCTGCACATCGAGCAGAAGTCCGGCAACGCCCACAAGCCGTCCACCGGCGCCGGCTGCGCGAACGACCCTCAGCCCAACATGTACATGGAGTTCTCCAACCAGACCCTGGTCAACGACATCATCAACTTCGGCCAGGGGCGCGGCAGCTACACCCTCGGCCTCTCCGCCCGCGACAGCAACGGCGCCAACGAGACCGTCGGCAACCGGTGGAAGAAGTTCGACCAGGCCTCGACCGCACTGTCCGTGGAGTACAACAGCCTGCCGAACACGCCGCAGGCGGCGCAGATGACGACGCACACCGACTACACCGCCGCCGGGCAGGCCTGCGTCACCGGCGCGACCCGGCCGATCGTGCGGTCCATGACGCCGTGGCTCAAGGCGACCGTCTCCGACCCCGACGGCGACCAGAGCGGCCAGCTGTCCGCCGCGTTCTCGCTCGAGCGGCTCAACGGCAGCACCTGGACCGGCGTCACGGGCTGGCCGAAGAGCGACTCCGGCATCCCGTCCGGGACCCTCGGCGAGGTGCAGGTGCCGGCCGGCACCCTGAGCAGTGCCACCTTCCGCTGGCAGGTGCGGGTCAGCGACACCCTCGGCGGCTCGTCGAACTACTCGGCGTGGTGCGAGTTCTCCGTCGACACGACACCGCCGGGGGTCGTGCCGACCGTCACGGCGGCCGACGGCCTGTACCTGGAGTCGCCGCCCAACGACACGATGCGCGGCTCCGTCGGGCGCAGCGGCCAGTTCACCTTCGGCGCCAACGGCGAGACCGACATCGTCGACTACGAGTACCAGCTCGACGGCAGCGCGAAGACGTACGTCGCCGCCTCCGTCACCGGCGGGCCCGCGACCGTCTGGGTCACCCCGACCCACCGCGGCGAGCACGTGCTGACCGTCCGCTCCCGCGACGCCGCGCAGAACGCGTCGCCGCCGAGGGACTACCGCTTCCTCGTCAACACCGCCTCCGATCCCAAGGCCGTGTGGAAGCTGGACGAGGGCACCGGTGTCACGCTCAACACGACGCCGGCCGGCGGCCCCGCCGCCACCGTCACCGGCGGCCAGACCTGGGTGGCGGGGCGCGTTCTCGGGGCGCACCCGGTCGCGGGCACGGACGGCGCGCTGCGGTTCGACGGCGTGGACGACCTCGCCGCCACCGCCGGCCCGGTGCTCGACACGTCGAAGAGCTTCAGCGCCGCCGCCTGGGTCCGGCTCACCGCCACCGACAGCCAGCGCACCGTCCTGTGCCAGGAAGGCGCGATGGCCTGCGGGTTCGCCGTGCACTACCGGCCCGCGCCGGACAACCGCTGGTCGCTGAGCCTGTACGGCAGCGACACCACCGACCCGCCGATCGTGCGCGCCAACTCGGCCGCGCCGCCGGTCGCGAACCGCTGGACCCACCTGGCGGTGTCCTGGGACGCCGGCACCAAGACCGCGAAGCTCTTCGTCAACGGCGCCCTGTCCGGCACCGTGAGCCGGCCCACGAACTGGAACGCCACCGGCGCGCTGCTCATCGGTCAGGGCAAGTTCAACGGCTCGCGCAACAACAGGTTCGCCGGCGACATCGGTGACGTGCGGGTGTGGGACCGGGCGATCGACCCGGCGCTGGACCTCAAGCCGCTCGTGGCGCCGGTGCCGACGGGTGCCTGGGCGATGGAGGACTACGACGAGGACGTGCCGCGGCAGGTCACCGACGACTCCGGGTACCAGCACCCGCTGACCCTCACCGACGCGCCCGGCGCCACGTGGTGCGAGGGGAACGACCTCAGCGGCGGGCTCTGCCTGGACGGCGTCACCGGCGCCGCCGCCACCGCCGGGCCGGTCGTGCACACCGACCAGTCGTACTCGGTGAGCGGCTGGGTCCGGATCACCGACACCAGCGTGTCCCGCAGCGTCTTCGCCCAGCAGGGCACGCGTGGTGCCGCGTTCACCGTCCGGTACGACAAGGTCGCCAACCGGTGGGCCTACGCGGTGACCGGCTCCGACGTGGACGCACCCACCGTGGTCAAGGTGACCTCGCTCGCCGCGCCGGTGCTCAACAGCTGGACGTTCCTGGAAGCGGTGTACGACGCGCAGGCCGGCCGGATCCGGCTGTTCGTCGACGACAAGCTGCAGGCCGAGGCGACCGTCGCCGGGACCTGGGACGCGGCCGGGCCGTTCACCGTCGGCCGCACCCTGCAGGCCGGCGCCGCCGCCGAGTTCTTCGCCGGCACCATCGACGGCATGCAGGTGTCGGCCGGCGCCACCAAGCCCGTCACCGGCGCCCCACCGGCCGGCGCGCTGACCCTGCTGCGCTCGGGCCTGCCCGGCAAGTGCCTGGACAACTACACGGGCGGGTCCGCCGACGGCAACAACGTCACGTCCTGGTCCTGCAACGGTGGGTACAACTCGCAGCTGTGGACGCTGGCGGGCGACAACACGATCCGCATCGTCGGCAAGTGCCTCGACGTCGTCGGCTCCGGCACCGCACCGGCCACCCGGGTGCAGCTGTACACCTGCAACAACACCGTGGCGCAGCAGTGGCAGCTCGGCCCGAACAACTCGATCCGCAACCCCAACTCCGGCCTGTGCCTGGACGTCATGAACGCCAGCACGGCCGACGGGGCCGGCATCCAGATCTGGACCTGCGACGGCAACTCCGCCCAGCAGTGGACGATGCAGTGGGCCGGCATCGGCATGATCCACTCCGGTATCCCCGGCAAGTGCATCGACAACAACCAGGGCCTGACCGCCAACGCCAACCCGATCCAGTCCTGGGACTGCAACGGCGGCGCCAACTCGCAGATCCTCACCGTCCTCGGCGACGGCACCATCCGCGTCGCGGGCAAGTGCCTGGACATCGTCTCCTACGGCACCGCCAACGGCTCGAAGATCCACCTCTTCGACTGCAACCTGACGCCGAACCAGCTGTGGGAGCTCGGCCCGAACAACTCGATCCGCAACCCCGTGTCGGGCCGCTGCCTGGACGTTCCGAACTCCAGCACCGTGAACGGCACCCAGCTGCAGATCTACGACTGCAACGCCACGAAGGCCCAGGAGTGGCTGGCCACGGCGTTGGAACCGTTGCAGAACCCGCTGCCGGAATACCCCGCGTGGTTGCTGTCGATCGTGCCGGTGCACACCGCCGGCGCCGCCTCCGCC
>NZ_JBFAJA010000084.1:0-61872 GCF_040654975.1 Dactylosporangium sp. NPDC050588
GACGCAGGATCCACTGGTCGACGTCCTGGTAACCGCTGCCCTTCCGCACCTTCGTGGTGACGGAGGTGAGCCGCTTGCTGCTCCAGAACGTCGGCCCCGACTGCCAGCACGTCCCGGACGAGGCGCAGTTCTGGTCCCACGGCGTGTCCGGCCAGTTCGTCTTGTCCTTGGTACCGCAGTTCGCGGTCACGCACCGGTCGGAGACACCGAAGTGCACCTGCGCCGGCGCCGCGACGCCCGTGTACGCCGAGTCCGTCCGCACACCGTTCACGACGGCCCGGTTGTCGGTGCCGTAGTCGATGCGCACCGGGTACGCGTCGCGGTGGTAGACGACCGGCGAGTTCTCCTGCTTGTTCTTCGCGTAGTAGTTCGTGTCCCGCGCGTACCACAGCGACGCCGTGTTGCCGTACACGTCCTCGATGTAGTCCAGGTTCCACCGGTACGCCTGCGTACAGAACGACGCCGCGAACGTGGCGGCCTTGCACGGCTCGCCCGTCTGGTTACCGGCGACCGGAACGGTCTGGACCGAGTTGGTCTCCAGCTTCCCGGCCGTCCAACCCTGCAACCGGGCCCGCCCGAAGTAGTACTTCGTCCCGTCCGCCGCGGTGACCTTCCAGTACTCGCCGTTGTCGTCGCCGTTGGTGTTGGCCCCGCCGATCACCTTCTCGATCCGGGAACCGTCGTCCTGGACCGGGTGCCACAGGCCGCTGCCGTCCTTGAGGAGCTCACCACCACCGCCGTTGAGCGACATCACCGCGTTGTCGGTCGCCCAGCAGAGGTCGCCGGTGTCCTCGGTGTTGTTCCCGTTGGTCTTGTCGTCCGCACAACCGACGTAGCGGCGCTCGATGAACCCCGTGTCGTAGGAGAAGCCCTCACCGATCCAGCCCGGCTGGTTGTTCGACGCCGCCTGCCGGCCGTCCACCGACTGCGACGAGTACGACAGGCCCACCGTGGGAGCCGGGCCACCGACCGCCGGCGGCACCCGCATCGGGTACGACCACGAGAAGCCACCCGCCGAACCACCGTGCGACCACGTCGACGACGGGGCAAGCGTCGTGGCGCCGAAGTCACCGGCACCACCCGACGGCCCCGCCGCCAGTGCCACCGTGACGTTGCCCGACGTCAGCTTCGACGCGGCCGCGGTCGTCACCGACGCGGGCAGCGTCACCTCACCGGACACCGTCTTGGACGTGACGTTGTTGTCCGACTTCACCGGGATCGGCCGGCACGCCGCATCATCCGGCGTCGTCTGGTGGCACTCCGGGATGACGAGCAGCCGCAACCGGCTCGCCCAGTCCGCACCAAACGCCGACTCGAACGCCGCGTAACTCGTCTCCAGCTTCACGGAGCCGGCGGTCGCCGCGCTGTCCGTGCGCGCGACCCGGAACATCACACCCTGCACGCCCGCCGCGTGGACCTCGTCCTGCGACAGCGTCTGCACCCGGACCTGCTCCGGCCCCTTCGCTCCCGCGATCACCCGCAGCGGGGAACCCGGCACGGACACCGCCGCGTCACCCGCGGAGGCGCTGCCGGAAGCCCGCAGCTGCGTGCGCGCCGCGGCGATGTTCACGTCAGCGGTCGCCGGCGCCGGCCACTGCACCGACTTCACCGTCGCCCGGCGCGCCGCCGCCGACGCCGTCCCCGGCTGCGGCTCCTTCACCGCCACCGTGCCACCCGGCACATCCTTGTAGCGCTGCGCCGCCTCAGGCTTCGTCACCTTCGGCGCCGCCTGCACGGGCGGCACGACGAGGTTGGTGGCGGCCAGCGACAGGATCGCCGAAGCGGCGACCACGCGCGTCACCCGCCCGAACAGCCGGCGCGACCGGCGTGGCAACAGTGGCAGAGCAGGGCTGAAGGACACGGTTCCTCCGCAGCAACGGGTGAGCGGCCACCGTCCACAAGAGACGGCGGCTGGGCGAGAGTCGAACGACGGCAGATGAAGAAGAGGAATCCGGCCGGCCTACGCCGGCATACAGCGCATCCCCGGACTCGATGTCGGCCGCTGTCTCGAGCGCAGCGCGCACCCATCACTGAACATGTGAAGCCTCCCCGTCAGGCCCATGCAGTCGCACCGGGATCAATACCCGGGCAGGGCGAAATCTAGGGGCTCGCATCCACCGAAGTCAAGGTCCCACCTTGTGTACCCGCCACGGCACCACCACCAACCGGACATTCATCCGGTCTCGTGCCGAACCCACGGCGGTCGATTGACAGGGCGGTCGACCTGCCCCTACGTTTCGCTCACTTCACTTTCGCGGGGGCCACAGTGATCAGACTTCGTCGTGCCGTGCATCGACACGGCTCCACCGAGCTCGTGCTGCTCAGACACGAAAATGAGGGCTTCCGCAGGCCTGCGACCTGTGGAAGCCCTCACGCTTTTCGGGACGGCGGGATCGCGCTATCGGCGTAGGACGAAGAACGCGACGATGGCGGCGATGAGCAGGACCGCCGCGGTGATGGCGGCGGCGATCTTCGCGGTGCTGTACGGGCGTTCGCCGGCCACCTCGCCCGTGCGGCCGTTGACCTGGATGTTGTAGGTCTTGCCGGCGTAGATGTAGCAGGCCAGCCAGACCGGCAGGAGCATCAGCTTGAAGGTCAGGTCGTGGTACTCGGTGTCGACGTGGTCGACGCGCTGCTCGTCGCCGCCGATGTCGTGGCGGCAGTCCTGCTCGATGGCCGGGGCGATCTTGCGCTTCGCCTGCTCCAGGCCGGTTTCGGGTTCGACGTCGTAGCGGAGCGTCTCGTGGCCCGCCAGGTACTGGGCGTGGAAGGGCTGGGCGTCGGGCAGTGGCCACGGCTCCAGGGCGTCGAGGTGCTCCTGGGTGACCTTGGTCGTGCCGGTCACGAGCACGTCGTCGAAGGTGCGCCCGACGGTGCCGCTCGCGTGGTGCCACCGGGTCTTGCGCACCTGGCGGGTCTTCGTCTCGCCGTTCTCGGTGTAGGTCTCCGTCACCCAGTAGTGCTCGCCGCGCTGGCCCTGGTAGTGCGAGACGGTGCGGGTGTCGTAGGTCCAGTGCGGCAGGTAGGTGCTCTTCGCGGACTCGGCCTCGGTGACCTTCTTCAGCCCGTTGGGCGCGAACCAGCGCGACGCCGCCCACGTGCGCAGCTGCTCACGCAGTTGCTGCTTGGTGAGGGTGAACGGCAGGACCGCCTCGGGCACGACCTGGTCGCCGGGGTCGACCTCGGCGACGACGGCCGCGCCGCAGAACCGGCAGCGGTCGGAGATCGCGTCGGACTCGGTCGCCGCGCCGCAGTTCTGGCACTTGAAGACGTGTTTGGCCAGCAGCGCGATCGGCTTGCGGGGCAGGCCGGCGAACTGGTTCCAGTCGTGCTCGGCGATCTGGCGGGTGGCGGGGGCGATCTGGGTCTCGTGCCCGCAGTACGGGCACCGCAGCGCGGTGGTGCCGGGCGCGAACTCGACGTTGGCGCCGCACCCGGCGCACGGGTACTGCGTCTGTGTGATCACGGCTCAGCCCTGCGGCGGCAGCGGCGGCGGGACGGCGGCGAAGAGCGCACCGAGCTCGGCGACCTGACCGGCGGGGGTCCACTGCGCCATGCCGTTCTTCCAGACCAGCGTGGTGCGGCTGACGCCGCCCGACCGGACCTGCGCGCCGAGCGCGTCGAGGTCGAACGGACCCGCCTGCTGGCCGTTGACGCCGGCGAACCACTGGTCCTGCTGCGGCAGTGGCGGTGGGCCGGCCGGCGGTGGAGGGGACGACACCGGCTGGTTGAGCGCGTTCGCCATCCGCTGCCCGGCGGCCATGCCCAGGCCCAGGCCGAAGCCCTCGCCGGCGCCGCCGCCCGGGTTGTTGGCGGCGTCCTCCATGGCGTTGGCGGCCTGGAACGTCGTGTATGCGTTCAGGTTGCCGACCACGCCCATGGAGGTGCGCTTGTCGATGGCCTCCTCGACCTCCGGCGGCAGGGAGATGTTCTCGATGATGAACTTCGGGATCTGCACGCCGTAGCCGGTCAGCTCCTCGGTCAGCACCCCGGCGAGCTTCTGCCCGATGACCAGCTGCTGCGCGGCCAGGTCGAGCGCCGGCACCTGCGCCGCCGCGAGGGCGCTGCCGAGGTGGCCGACGATGAGCTGGCGCAGGAACTCCTGCACCTCCTCGGTGCGGAACTGCGGGTCGGTGCCGACCAGCTCCCGCAGCAGCTTCGCCGCGTCGACGACCCGCAGCGAGTACGCGCCGAACGCCCGCAGCCGGACCATCCCGAACTCGGCGTCACGCATCATCACGGGGTTCTGCGTGCCCCACTTGAAGTCGGTGAACTGCCGCGTGTTGACGAAGTAGACCTCGGCCTTCCACGGCGAGTCGAACCCGTACTTCCAGCCCTTGAGCGTGGTCAGGATCGGCAGGTTCTGCGTCTGCAGCGTGTACGTGCCGGGAGTGAAGACGTCGGCGACCTGGCCTTCGTTGACGAACACGGCCGTCTGCGACTCGCGCACGATCAGCTTGGCGCCCATCTTGATCTCGTTCTGGTACCTCGGAAAGCGCCAGACGATCGTGTCGCGACTGTCATCGAGCCACTCGATGATGTCGATGAACTCGCCGCGTAGCTTCTCCACCAAACCCATGACGGGTGCTCCTTACTCCGCATGCACCGTTCACACCGCGGCCCGACCATAGAGAATCCCATGATCCTGGACAAGCGCCACAGACACTGTGTCGGCTTGTCGGCACTCACCGCAGCCACCTGACCCCCAGCCATCTGGCACGGCCGGGACGGGCGGTCCGTCTACGGCTCGGGCCGGGACCGCACGATGAGGTCGGCGAGCAGGGCGAGCGACCCGATGATCAGACCGGTCAGGAAGATCATGACGGTGTTGTTCGCGAGCCTGATCGGGTGGACCGCGAGATCGAAGATGCTCTTGACGACGCCGATCGTGACGAGCCACAGCGCGAGCGGCATGAGGGCCTTGAGTGGATCGAAGTACATCACCATCCGCAGGACCTGAAGGATGTACCGGTAGGCGTCGGCGATGAACCGGAACTTCGACGTGCCCGCGCGCTTCGCGTATTCGATCGGCACGTAGAGGATGTGATGCTGGTTGGACAGGAACGCCAGCGTGATGGTGGTGACGCAGGAGAACCCCGGGGGCAGCAGCCGCAGGTAGGGCTGCGCGACCTCGCGGCGGAAGGCCCGCATCCCGGAGTTGAGGTCGGGGATCGACTGGCTGGTGAGCCACTCGGCGATCTTGCGGATGACCCACTTCGCCGGGACCCGCAGCAGCTTGTGGCTGCCCTCCTCGGTGGTGCGCGCGCCGACGACCTGGTCGATGCTCGGGTCGTCGTGCAGCAGGCGGACGAGCTCGGGAATCCGGGTGTTGGGGTAGGTGAGGTCCGCGTCGGTCCAGACCACGATGGCGCCCGCGGCCATCCGGGACCCGAGCCGGCGGACGGTGCCGGATCCGCCGTTGCGGTGCAACGCGACGACCCTCAGGTGCGGGAACGACGGTTCGGCGGCGCGGAGCACCTCGAGGGTGGCGTCGGTCGACGCGTCATCGATCGCCAGCAGCTCGTAGGTGTAGCCGGACTCGTCGAGCGCGGCGCAGATCCGTTCGATCTCCTGGCGCACGTGCGCCTGCTCGTTGTAGCACGGCAGCACGACCGTGACGTCGAGGCTGCTGCTGGAGCGGGCCGGCACGCTCCCGCCGCCCGCGATCGGGACCTGTTCTGTCAACGTCACTGCTGCCTCACTCGTGGACGGTGGTGCCGGCACAGCGTGCCGTTTTGCGTTCGGGTGCGCGCCGCCGGGGCTACGGCACAGGGGGTGACCGTCACAGTAGGCCGCTCCGGTGCCGGTCGCGAACTTGGGCGGCCGCGGTGAGGCGTATCACTCGCCCCGCACTTGCCCGGGCGGCCGCGCGTTGGTGACGGTCTACGGCCCGGCCGGCCGGCGGGCCGCGGCGACCAGCCCCGGCCCGGTCTTCGGGAAGGCCCGTTGCAGCAGGCGGAAGGGTGCGGAGCCGCACCGGTTCAACGCGCCGCGCAGGCCGGACGAGGGCTGCAGGAGCCGCCCGGATCCGGCGCTGCGCTGCTGCGGTGACGTCGTGCCGGCCGCCCGGAGCCGTCTGCGGGCGATCAGGTTCCGGCCGCCTTCCAGCACGTAACCCAGCGGCATCCCGTAGTGACGGATCCGGACGTCGACGAGTCCGGCTGCGGTCAGCAGGCCGTGCAGTGGTCCGGGGTCGTACCGGCGGAAGTGGCCGACGAGCTCGTCCGCGGCGGCGTACCGGTGCTGGTACGCGGGCACGGACAGCAGCAGCAGGCCGCCGGGCCGCACCCGCTCGACCCAGGCGGCCAGCGCCGCGGTGTCGTCGTCGAGGTGCTCGAGCACCTCGAACGCGCACACGACGTCGAACTGGCCGGGCTCCAGCAGCTCGAGGCGGGCGTTGCGGACCTCTCCCCCGCCGGCGTGGCGCAGCCGCTGCTCCGCCACCGTGAACGACGCGTGGTCGGGTTCGATGCCGAGGTACCGGTACCGCTGGGCAAGCCTGGCGCCGAAGCCGCCCTGCCCGCACCCGATCTCCAGCACGTCCGTCGCGCCGGAGGACGGGAACAGGTGCATGACGGCGTCGTGGCGGAGCCAGCCGTTCGGGGACAGCGGCGCGACGGCGTCCATCCGCCAGGCCGACATCGGCGCCCGCGGTGGCCCGGACCGCACATTCGGGTCGCTCATCGACGCCCCCGGGCCGCGAGCCGTCCGGCGCCGGCGGGCTCGCCGGCGCTGAGCCGCTCCCACAGGGGCGTCACGACGTGTTCGGGGGTGAACCGGGCCTCGGCGAGCCGGCGGGCGGCCTGCCGCAGCCGGGCCGTCTCGGACCGGTCCGTGGCGAGCCGCCGCAGCGTCGTGGCCAGCGCGTGCGGGTCGCCGGCCGGGACGAGCAGCGCCGCGTCGCCGAGGGCGCGCCGCTGCGGCGGGGAGTCGGACGTGACCACGGCGCAGCCGGCGGCCGCGCCCTGGAACACCTTGTTGGGCACCACCCGCATCGCCTTGTCGCTGGTGCCGAAGATGCCGAGGCACACGTCGTGCCCGGCGACGAGCGCGGGAAGCTCGTCGGCCGGCACCCAGGGCAGCCAGGCGACGTCGGCGCCCTCGGCGGCGTGCCGGGTCGCCGCCTCGTCCTGCCCCTGCCCGACCATGGTGAAGGTGACGCCCTCCCCCGCCAGCAGGCGCGCCGCTTCGCCGATGACCGTGGCGCCCTGCAGCGGCGTGTAGAGGCCGAAGAACACCACCCGCAACGCACCACTGTCCGTGGCGTGTTCGCGGCCTGCCCCGAACCATGCCGAGGGAGCGCCGACCGCGACCGCGACGCTGCGGGCGTGGTGCCGCGGCGGAAGCGCGGCCCGGTGTTCGTCGGTGTCGACGACGATGAGGTCGGCGCGGCGCAGCGCGGCCCGGTCGACGGCGGCGAGCAGGCGGCGGCGCAGCCGGCCCCCGAGTCGGCGGTCCGCGGCGGTGTCCCCGGCGCCGGTCATGTGGTCCAGCACGATCGGCACCCGCCGGAACAGCAGCCGCGCCAGGTGGACGTCCAGCAGCCCGAGATACCCGACGACGACGGCGTCGACGGCACCGACGCGGCGGGCCGCCCGCGCCAGCGAGACCCAGCGCCGGGCCACCGTGAGGACCAGGCCGGGCAGGCGCCACGGCTGCGCCACCGCCGCCACCCGTGCGGCGGTGCCGACACCGAGCGGAGCGTTGCACTCCACGACGTCGGCGCCGTGACCGCGGAGCCCTTCGGCGAGCACGCCGACGCGTGGGTGCATCGCCGTGTCGTACGTGCCGAAGAACAGGACCCGCATGGCGCCCTAGCCTAGGTCATCGCCCGCGGCGGCCTTGGCGCACGTCAGCGGGGACTCCGGCGGCGGCCCGTCGCCAGGAGGGTAGGCTCGCCCGGTGCCTGATCGCGGAGCCGAAGCCGGGCAGCCACCCGCGAAGGCCGGCACACGGAGGCGCATCGCGTCACTCGTCGGGCGAGCGCTGACCAACCGCTGGACCAAGTGGTCGCTGCTCGGTGTCGCGGTGGTCGGCGGCGGTGTCGCCGTGGCGCGGCAGCGCGCCGACGTCGGCGCCGCGGTCACGCAGATCGGTGCCGGGGCGACCGCCGCCGCGGCCGCGCTCGTCGCCGTCGGCCTCCTGGCCACGATGCAGGTCTGGCGGACGCTGCTGGGCGGGCTCGGTTCGCCGTTGCCGGTCACCACGGCGGCCCGGATCTTCTTCGTCGGGCAGCTCGGCAAGTACCTGCCCGGGTCGATGTGGCCGGTGGTCGCCCAGATGGAGCTCGCCCACGCCCACCAGGTGCCACGCAGCCGCACCGCGACCGCCGCCGTCCTGACGATGGCGGTGTCGCTCGGCGCCGGCCTGGTCACCGCCGCGGTCGTGCTCGCGGCGGGTGCCGGGGCGGTGACCGAGCGGTACTGGTGGGCGCTGCTCGGCGTGCCGGTCCTCGGCCTGCTGCTGCGCCCGAAGGTCGTCAACGCCGTCGTCGGGATGGCGCTGCGGGTGCTGCGCCGCCCGCCGCTGCCCCAGCCGCTGTCCGGCCGGACGATCGTCGTGTCACTGGCCTGGGCGGTGGCGTCGTGGCTGCTGCTGGGCGCGCACGCGTGGCTGCTGAGCTGGCCGCTCACCGGCAGCCCGGGCGGGGTCGCGGCGCTGGCGGTCGGCGGTTTCACGCTGGCCTGGTGCCTGGGGTTCCTGGCGGTGATCACGCCCGCCGGGGCCGGCGTCCGCGACGTGCTGCTGGTCGCGATCCTCGGCGCGCAGCTCAGCACCGGGCAGGCGACCGCCGTCGCGGTGCTGTCCAGGGGCCTGCTGACCGCCGGTGACCTCGTCCTGGCCGGCGTGACGGCCGTCGCCGCCTACCTGGCCGGGCGCGACCCCGGCCGGTCACTGTGAGCGACGCGCCGACCTCAGGTCAGGGCCGGACCAGCCAGCACTCCAGCCGCCGCGGGTCGGTCCCGGTCGGGCGCCACGTGAGCACGTGCTGGTCCTCGCGGGTGTCCAGGTAGACGATCCGCTCCAGCGGCAGCCCGTAGGGCAGCAGCGTCAGCGTCGACGACGACATCAGCACCGGCACCTGGCCGGCCGCGCGGATACCGGCGACGACCTGCTGCATGCGCTCCACCGTCGGGTCCTCCAGGGCCGCCACGGGCAGGCCGCACTGGTTGCGGATCGTGGGTGACCACTGCGTGTCCATCATGACGACCGAGTCCGTCGGCCGCAGCGCCCGGCACACCGCGGCCGCGGCGTCCGGCTCGCCCAGCTCGGTGCGGTTCGGCCCGAGCCGCGCGGTGACCACCAACGCCGGTGCGGCGATCGCCAGCAGCACGACCAGCCGGGCGAGCGCACCCGTCGGCGTCGGCGCGAGCAGGCGTCCGGCCGCACGCCACCCGCCGGCCGCGGCCGCCCGGATGCGGCCGGTCTCACCCGAGCGGGTCAGCGCGGCGAGGGTCCAGGTGGCGAACAGCGCCACGGCGGGCAGCACCTCGACGACCAGCCGGCGGTCCGCCCACGGATGGTCGGGGGTGATCGCGGGGCGCAGCAGCGAGGCCACCCCGGATCCGCCGTACACCAGCAGGATCGGCAGGAAGCGCCAGCCACGGCCGCGGGTGGCGGCGTACACGACCCCGGCGGCGCCGATCCAGGCCAGCACCAGCACCGGCCAGCCCGTGTACCACGAGACCCAGGACACCGTCTGCTCCGCGTAGCTGCGACCAGGGTCGATCGGAAGCCCGAACTGCTCCTGATGCGACCTGACGTACTCCATCGTGTTGGCCGCGGTGATGGAGCGGTCGACGTACAGCAGCGGCCGCGCGGCAAGGAGCAGCCCCAGCACGAGGGTGCCGGCCGCGGCGACCGGCGGCACCCAGCGCCACCAGCGCATGGTCCGCACGTCACGGTGCCGGCGCCGCAGGAACAGCGCCAGCGCGGCGGTCACGACGGGCGAGAGCACCAGGACCACGATCATGAGCCGGACCGACGACCAGTTGACCAGCACGTACGGCCAGGTCACGAACCGGCAGTCGATGAACCCCAGGCCGCCGCCGATCACGGCGCCGCCGGCGAAGGGCCAGACACCGCCGCGCCGGCGCAGCCACCACCAGCCGATCGCGGGGATCATGAGGGCGAAGTCCACCCCCATGTCGAGGCGGACCAGCTCACCGGCGGACAGCAGCAGACCTGACAGCGCCATCGACCAGCCGACATCGCGGCGCGCCCCGGCGCTCCTCGCCGGCCCGCCCGCGCTCACTCCTGCGTTCCAGGCGCCGACGGCCAGGCACAGCCCGGCGGCGAGCATGAGACACGCCAGCGGTTCGGAGTACGTCGTCTGGCTCACCCGCAGCATCGGCCACGCCGAGCCCAGCAGCAGCGCGGCCACCGGCGCCCACCGCGCCCCGAACAGGCGCCCGGCCAGCCCGCCGACGGCGAGCAGGGCCGCGCCGCCGACCAGCGCCGGCAGCACGAACATCCCCTGCCAACCGGCGACCCAGTGGGCGGCGGCGAGCATCGTCGGCCAGCCCGTCATGAACTGCGGCACGATCATGCCGTCCTGCACGTAGAAGCCGGGGTGCGCGAACGTCAGTTGCGCCGCCGCGGCCCCGAAGGCGTCGACCGGCACCGGGGTGGTCAGGCCCGGATGGTCGCTCAGCCAGAGCCCGACCTGCGCGTAGGTGCCGGCGTCACGGTGCAGCACCGCCTGCTGGCTGGACCTCACCGCGGCGAACCCGGCGAACCCGGCGGCGATCGCCGACGTCGCCACGACCGCCGACCACGGCGCGGTGAACGACCCCGCGCCGCTGCGCCGCGGCAACCGCGTCGCCCACCGCACCAGCGGGACCGCCAGCACCACCGCGGCCGGCACCACGACACCCGGGCGGAAGTGTCCCGTCGCCGCGAGCGGCACCGCGACCAGCAGCCATGCCGTCACCGTCACCGCGGGCACCACCGCCAGCAACAGCAGCAGCCGCCCTGCCCGGGCGCTGTCCGCCGACGCGGCGTCGAGCAGACGACGGACTGCGGGGGCACGACGCGAAGGCGGGGCAGCGGGCTGCCCCGGCACGGTCGCCGCGGTAAACGACACGATGAACCAGACTCCACATCCTCGACCGGCGCGGACCGCCGCGGCACCCGATGTCCGGGACCGGCGATCCGCCGCGGAGAGCATAGTCGGATCAGCTGGGAACCGACCGGGACGTCAGCGCCCCGTCTGGTGACCGGGCGCCTGGAGCACGGTCAGCGTCGCCAGCGGCTCGGGTCCGACCGCGACCTCGTCCACGCCGCCGCGGGCCAGGGCGGCCTGCCAGGCGGCCCGTTCGTCGGCGTTGACATGGCTGCGCACGAGCCAGATCCGCCCATTCGCGCCGGCCAGCCGCTCAGCTGCGGCGACGAGGTCGGCGACCGCGGCCGTGTCGCGTCCGGACGCGACGAGGATCCGGCTGCCGGCGGCGTACGAGACGTACCATCCGGTGGCCATCGGGCCACCACGCCGCAGCAGCGGCAGGTCTTCGGACCAGTAGTACGCGAAGCCGAACTGGCCGGACATGTTCACGGCGATCACGTCATCGGGCCGGCGGTGCGACGCGACGTATGCCACCTGGGCACGGACGTCCTCGCCGGGGTCGCCTGGGGCCGGCGGGTGCAACAGCACGCGGCCGTTCGCCATCGCGTACGCGGACACCGCGGTGACGACCAGGACCGCCGCCACCACGCTCCGGGTCCGTGCCCGTGCCGGCAGGCGGCCGGTCAGGTCGGCCGCCGTCCGCACCAGGCCGGTCCCGGCCACGACAGCGGCGACGACCAGCACGAAGTGCGACGTGCGCTG
This sequence comes from Dactylosporangium sp. NPDC050588, assembly GCF_040654975.1. Classification (NCBI taxonomy): domain Bacteria; kingdom Bacillati; phylum Actinomycetota; class Actinomycetes; order Micromonosporales; family Micromonosporaceae; genus Dactylosporangium; species Dactylosporangium sp. NPDC050588. The sequence goes on from NZ_JBFAJA010000084.1 coordinate 11,828, forward strand.
GTCCAGCAGCGGATACACGCCTGCCAGCGCCGCCGCGACGGCGATCACCGGGATCAGCAGCAGCGCCAGCGCTGTCGCCGGCCGGCGCAGCCGCGCGACCGCCACCACGCCCACCGCCGCCGCGGCGGCCACCAGCTGCCACGGGGCGCCCAAGGCCGGCGTCAGCTCCGCCAGCCGGGTGCCCAGGTAGGACGAAAGCCCGCTGACCGTCGGGAAGAACCCCGACCAGTAGCCGGCGAGCGCGTCGTTGCGGTTCGGCCGGTCGAGCACCACGTACACGAGCAACGCCGCCACCGCGGTCCCGGCGCTGACCAGGGCGGTGTCCCGCAGCCGGCCCCGGCGCACGCCGACGGCCGACGTGAGCAGGAGCGCGCCGAGCACCGCCGCGCCGATGAGCGCCGCGGGATGGCTGAACAGCATCCCGGCCACCACGCCCGCCCCGACGAGGACCAGGTGGCGCCGGGACCAGGCCGACTCCAGCCACGCGGTCATCGCCAGCAGCAGCAACGCGACCGCACCTTCGGCCGTGTACTGCTTCAGGTCGTGGCGCACCACCTGTGCCGGGATCAGCAGCGTCGCGGCGCCCGCGGCCAGCCCGGCGGCGACCGCCCAGCCGCGGCCCGGCCAGCCGAGGCAGCGCCCGAAGGCGTAGGCGGCCAGCACCGAGCCGGCGAGGAACAGCAGCGGGATCAGCCGCTGGAGCTGCCCGCCGCCCGGCACCGACCAGACCAGCAGCGTCCATCCGAGCGGTGTCGACGCCGTCACCCACGGCAGGTCCGCCAGGGGCGCCTTGGCCGCCAGCGCCACCCACGACTCGTCCAGCCAGTAGGGAGCGTCCAGCGCCGGGCCGATCCGGTGCACCACGGGCACGGCCGCCAGCAGCCCGCCCACGGCGACGGCGTCCTTTTCGATTCCGGGCTCCGCGCCGCTCACGATCCGCCGCACGGTGGTGCGGGCGGGGCCGTCAGCCGCGGCACCGCGTCCGGGTTGTGCAGCACGACGAAGTCACGCTCCCGGAAGACGACCCGGTAGCCGCTGCCCTGCAGCAGGTCGACCCGCGCGCGCTGGTCGTCGAGGCCGCAGAACGGGAACTGCGGGCGGGCGACGTCGGCGACCACCCACGGGGCCCAGCGGGGGATCCGGTCCCACAGCAGCACCTGGGTGCGGCTGCTCAGGCGCGGGCCGAGACTGGAGGCGGTCTCCACCAGCGCCCCGTCCGGGACCTGCGCGGCCGCGTGCTCCATCGCCCGCATGTCGTCGGTCCACCGCCACTGCGACGGCCGGGCCAGCTGACCGAACGCCGAGCCCGGCAGCGCCAGTACCGCGGCGACGACCACCACGGCCGTCCAGACGGTGCCGGACCGGCGCATCCGCCGGTGCCGCGCGAGCCGGGCCGCCCCGTCGACACCCGCGCACAGCAGCGGGACCACCACGAACGCGTTGTAGTGCGCACCGGTGTCCCACCAGCCCGGCGACTCCGACAGCATCCGCTCGGCGATCAGCGGCAGCGTCACCGCCAGATACGGTGAGACCAGCGGCGTCAGTCCGGCGACCGCCAGCAGCATCAGCATCGTGTGCGTCTTCGTCGCCGGGTTGAAGAAGGTGTACAGCGCATCGCCCGGCTGGCTGACCACGTGCCACAGCACGGCCGGGACGGTCGGCCCGAAGTGGTCGTACGACCAGTAGTAGTCCGACCGGCCGCCGAACGCGGGGATGACGACCTGGGTGGCCAGGACCGTGTACGCCGGCCCGCCGAGGAGACAGCCGAGCCCGAGAAGCACGTCACCACGCTGTCGCGGCCGGCCGCGCTGCGGCAGCAGCAGACACACCCCCACCCCGGCCAGCGCCAGCCCCATGTCCTCCTTCACGAGCAGCAGCGCCGCGCAGGCCAGCGCCACGTGCCGGCGCCGCCCGCAGCCGTGCCGGTAGGCGGACAGCTGGTCGAACAGCACGGCGAACAGCAGCGGGGCGAACGCGACCTCGTGGAAGTCGAACCCGACGGCGCCCGCCACCGGCCACGACAGCGCATACGCCACCGCCACCCCGTAGGCGGCCGTGACACCCAGCTCACGGTGCGTGAACCGCCACAGCGGCACGACCGCGCCGGCCAGCAGCACGGCCTGCGCCACCAGCAGCGTGCGAGGGTCGTCGTACACCAGGTACAGGGGCGCGAGCAGCACCAGCAGCGGCGACACGTGGTCGCCGAGCACGCTGAAGTGCGGCCCGAACCCGTTGTGCACGCCCTTGACGATCGCCACCGGCAGATGCCCGTGGGCGTAGGAGCGCACCGCCTGGTCGAAGATCACCAGGTCGTACGTGGCCGAGCGCCACGTGCGGAACCGGTTGAGGGCGAGCACCGAGTAACACAGCGCCGCCGCGACCACGATCGCGGCGACGGCGACGCGGTGCGCGGACCCGGTCGTCCGCCGTGCCGGGGCCACGGCGTCGCTGACCGCCGTGGCCGCCCCGGAGCTGGTCACGGTCGCATCAGCCCGGCCACCGTCATGGCGGCCAGCGTAGCGCTTGACGGTCACTACTACGTCCTGCGATGCTATGTGGGACGTAGTAGTGGAGGTGGCATGTCCGGACTCACCGAGTTCGGCCGGTTCTCGGAGCCGGCGTTGCTCGTGCTCGTCAGCCTCGCCGAAGGCCCCAAGCACGGGTATGCGATGCAGGACGACATCGCCGCCATCACCGGCGACCGCCCCGGCCCCGGCACGCTGTACGGGGCGATCCGCCGCCTCGAGGACCTGGCGCTGATCGAGGCCCTGCCGGAGCGGGAGCGCCGCAAGCCCTACCAGCTCACCGCCGCCGGCCGGGCGGCGCTGCAGGCGGAGCTGTCGCGCATGCGGGCCGTCGCCGGCACCGGCCTGCGCCGGTTGGCCCTGTCGTGAACCGCGCGGTCCGGCTGGTCATCGCCCTGTACCCGCGCCACTTCCGGGACCGGTACGGCCCGGAGATCGCCGACCTGCTCAGCCACTCCCGGCGGCCGCTGCGCGACCTGGCCGACGTGGCACGCTGCGCGCTCGCCGAACGCGTGCGGGCACTCACGTACGCCCGGCTGCGCCCCTACGTGCACGCGACCACCGGCCTGATCGCGGCCCCCGTGGCCTTCGCCGGCGCCTTCCTCGTCTTCTACACCCTCTGCGCGTGGCTGTTCGCGGCCGGCGCCGCCGTCGCCGGCGCATCGCTCACCGCCGGGTCCGCGCGCCTCGTGCCGGCACTGGCGGCCCTGCCGGTCGCCGCCGGTGCGGTCTGGCTGGCCGGCCACGCGCGGCTGCCGTTCACGTCGGCGCTCGCACCGGCCGGGCTGACCCTCGGCGCCCTGCCGGTGATGCTGCTCGTCACCGATCTCGGCAGCTGGCCCGTGACCGCCGCCGTCGGCGCCTGGGGCCTGACGACCTGCGCACTGTCCACAGTGGCCACCGCCCAGACCCGCCGGGGACACCGCCGCCGCGCGGTGCTCACCATGGCGTTCGGCGGCCTCCTGGCCTGCGAGCTGGCGGTCGCCGCGTACAGCCTGACGGTGTCCGGCTCGATGGGCACGGCGGTCGCCGCCTACCCGGTCACCTCCCTCGGCATCGACCCGTCCCTGATGGGCGACCCGACCGGCCGCGTGGCCGACGCGATGGCGATCCTGCCCGCGCTGCTCACCGCCTGCACCGCCTACGCCCTCGGCCTGGCCACCACCACCCGCCCCGACACCTCGACGCCCGCTCCCACACCGCAGGAAGCCACCTGAGCCACACCAAGCCCGACGCCCCCTTCGCCGTCGCCGTCGAGAAACTCGGCCGCGCGGCCGGCGAGATCGCACCAAACTGAGTTCGGACCGGTGGCAGAGCCGGGCTATTGCGGCGCTCAGAGTCGAATGCCGGGCACGCCCGGGCGACTCGAAGGCGCGTGGGGTCGCTGGCGTGCCAAGCCCCACCGGGGGTTCAAATCCCCTCCGGTCCGACAGCACCCCTGACCGTGCGACGCATCCAGCGGCGCTCGCGTTCCAGTCCGCCACCACCGCGGGTGCCGGGGCTGTCAGCACAACGGCGATCGGTACAGCACCTCGACGTACATGATCTCGTCGTGGACGGCATCGAGGATGAGGTAGCCCGGCCACGGTGCGTCGAGGCAGACGTTGCGGTGGCCGACCCCGTAGGCGCCAGCCGGCTTTGCGGCGGTGTAGAAGCTCTGGCAGAAGTCATCGCCGCAACCACAGACTTCGACCACGCGCAGCCGGTCGACCTGGTCGGTCAATCGATCCTCGCCCTCGGCGGCCAGCGCTGCGGCGAGCTCGGCCGTGAAGACCGGCCACGTAGTGCGCAGGAGTGGTGCTTCAACTGCCCGGCCGCCCACGAGGAGGAGGCTACCCGCCGGTTGAGTCGAAGCAGGGGGGTGCCAGAACGATTTCTTGTAGAGAAACCTGTCGGATCGTGGCGGGGTCGTTCGTAGCAGAGGTGAGTGGTCCCGATCGCGGGGTCGCCGTTCTCGATCACAGGAGATGGTCCGGATGCAGTCCTTGGTTCCCGTGGCCGGCGACACCGCCCGCCGCCTGCACCGGCTCGTGGAGCCGATCCACCTGGTCACGTACTTCGCCGACGAGCCGGACGTCGCACTCATGGCGCTCGGGCTCCGCAACACCTGGGACGCCTACTTCGCCGGGCGGGCCGCGCCGCTGGGCCGGGTCCCGGCCGAAGTGGTCGACGCCGTCTTCTACAACTTCGCCGCCGGTGAGGTCGCCCGCCACATCCCGCACGTCTGGGACATCACAACCCCCGAGGCGGCGGCCGCCGCCCGCCAGCAGGGCAGCGCCGCGGCGCTGCGGCGGATCCTCGGCGATCTCGCCGACTCCGACCCGCTCGTGCGCGCCGCCGACCTGGCCACCAAGGCGGCGACCAGCGCCCCGACGGAGGGACGGGTTCTGTACGCCGCGCTGCGGACGCTGCCGGTGCCGGAGGAGCCCGTGGCCCGGCTCTGGCACGCGGCCACGCTGCTGCGCGAGCACCGCGGGGACGGTCACAATGCCGCCCTGGTCGCCGCCGGCATCGGCGGGACGGAGGCTCACGTGCTGCACGCGCTGTCGGAGGGCATGCCCGCGGAGAAGTACGGCAGGGTCCACCACCTGCCCGCGGAGCAGCTGGCCGCGGTCGTGGACGGGATGCGCGTCCGTGGCCTCGTCGACGGTGACGGCTCGCTCAGCGACGCCGGCCGCGAGACGAAGCAGCAGATCGAGGCGATCACCGACGACCTCGCCTCGGCGGCGTTGGCCGTCCTGGAGCCGGGCGAGCGCGACCGGCTCCTCGCCGACCTCGAACCCATCGTCGCGGTGCTCGACGCCGCCGGCTCGCGATAGCCGGCGCGACGCTCACCCGTCGTGCCGGGCGGTCAGACCGTTGCGGAGCACCGCGACGAGGCGGCGTGCGTTCTGGGCGTCGGTGGTGAGCGCCGCACCGCTGGCGAGGGCCAGCACGTCGGAGGCGGTGATGTTCGGCCGGAGCGCCGGTTGAGCGCGCCGAACCAGGGCGGTGGCCGTGGTGGTGATGGCGGCGTGCCACTCCTCGAACATCGGTGTGCGGCGACCGTCCGGGACGTCGGTGGCCGCCAGGGCGAGCGGGCGCTTGGTCGCCACGTGCGCGACGAACGCGTCGAGCCAGGTGAAGAGCGCCTCGACCGGTGCGGGGGCGGCGAGGAGCTGGTCGCCGTGCTCGCACAGCGCCGTCACCTCGTCGGCGTACAGGGCGGCGAGCAGCTCGGCGCGGGTGGGGAAGTGCCGGTACAGCGTCGCGTTGCCGACGCCCGCGCGCCGGGCGACGTCGTCGAGGGCGACCTCGCTGCCGACCTCGGCCACGAGCTCACGAGCGGCGGTGAGCAGGCGCTCTCTGTTGCGTTGCGCGTCGGATCGAGGCCGGCGCTTGCTATCCGGGGACATCCCCGAATATGGTACGGCAAATAAACGGGGACATCCCCACTTCATCGGAGGGGTGCACGATGCTGAGCACCGAGGACCGGTTCGCCATCGAGGACGTCATCAACCTGCACGGGCACCTGGCCGACCGCGGCGACTTCGACGGCATGCCCGACCTGTTCATCGAGGACGTCACGTACGACGTCACCGCCCTCGGCGGCGGCGTGCTCGCCGGGCTGGCCGGCGCGCGGGACGCCGCACTCGCGCTCGGCGAGGCGAACCCCCTGGCCCATCACGTCACGAACATCGTCCTCGACGAAGCGCCGGACGGAACGGTCCAGGCCCTGTCCAAGTACCTCGGCGTCATGACGGACGGGTCCGTCGCGAGCGGAACCTACGAGGACACCCTCAGGCATGGCGACGACGGCTGGAGGATCACGCACCGGGTCGTCCGCCCCCGCCGCGTCCCCCTGCAACCATGACGATGCCCGCCGGACCAGCCGACCGATCATGCGCGTCGGACGGGTGCGGTGCCGAGGCCGCACGAGGCTGACCCGCACGCGCCGCAGGCTGCGGTGATCGGCCGGGATGCCGGCGGCGGCCAGGTCGTACGTCCAGCTGTTCGACTCGGCTCCGTAGAGGACGTCGGCGACGGCGTCGGCGACGCCGTAGTTGGAGTATCCGGAGAGTTCCTTGTGGAGGGTGTACGTGTCGGGGCCGCCGCCGACCGTCGGCAGCGGGTCGGTGTGGTACTGGCTGGCGGCGTGCGCGGCCGTTGGAGCGAAGGTGAGGATGAGTGCGGTCAGCGCGGCGACAGACGGCCATCGCGGTCGCATCGTCGTTCCACCGTGGCCGTGGTCGGCGGCATCGCGGCCCTGGTCAGTGCGGAGCAGTCGCAGCGGGGTCTGGTGACCGCGGTCGTCGTGGCGAGCGTGTGCTGGTCGGCGCTGTTTCGCGGTGATCGCGGTGCGGCGCGGCCTGCTGGCGTGGCTGATGATCGGCGACCTGGTACTGACCTGCGCCCTGTGTCTCGCGCAGGGCCGGCTCGTCGCGGCCGCGATCCTGCCGGGCGGGCTCAGCTGGATCGCGGGGCTGGCGACCATGAGCATCGTCGTCGCCAACTTCGCGTGGCGCCCGCGGGTGGCCGCGCCCGCCGGGCTGGCCGTCGCGGCGAGCCACCTGGCCGGGGCGCAGCTGGCGCACGCCGGCGACGGCGGCTACGTCTCCGCGGGGATCCAGGTCGTGCAGGTCATCGCGACCGGCACGCTGATGAGCGTGCTGCGCCGGGCGGCGCACGACGCCGACGCGAGCCTGGCCCGCAGCCGGGAGGCGCAGCGCACCACGGAGGCGCTGCGGGCGCGCCGGGCCGAGGAACGGGAGCAGAACCGGCGCATGCACGACACGGTGCTGGCCACGCTCACCATCGTCGGTACGGGAGCGCTGGCGGAGTCGTCGGCCGTCCTCCGCGAACGGGCGGCGGCGGACCTGACGGTGATCGCGCAGGTCGGTCCGCCGGTCGCCGCGGCCGTGCCGGTCGCGCTGCACGGTCACCTGCGGGCCACGGTGAGCTCGCGCTCACGACGCATCCAGACATCGGTACCGCCACCTATCGCCAAGGGAACCTGCTGTGGATCGAGACCCGCTGGCCCGCAAGATCACTGTCGCCATCGTCGAGGACCAGCCCGTAGCCGTGCAGGGCATCACGTCATGGATCCAGGCCGACCCGCAGCAACGCATCGAGCTTGTCGCGGCGGGCCCGGACCTGCCCTCGGTGCTGTCCGGCCCCGGCCGCGACGCCGACGTGCTGCTGCTCGACCTCGAGCTCGGCGGCGTGATGGTCACCGACCAGGTCGCGGGCATCTGCGCCGACGGGATGCGGGTGGTCGTCTTCTCCAACCACGACGACACCGCCACCATCAACACGGTGCTCGAGGCCGGCGCCGCGACGTTCATCGCCAAACACGAGAGCGGCGAGCACTGCGTGGAGACGATCGTGGCCGTGGTCACGGACCGGCCGTACGTGACGCCGTCGGTCGCCGGCGCGCTGCTGGCCAACAACGACCGGCAGCGTCCGCAGCTGTCCGAGCAGGAGCGCACGGCACTGCTGCTGTGGTTCCAGTCGATGTCGAAGGCGTCGGTCGCCAGCCGCATGGGCATCAGCGAGACGACGGTGAAGCAGTACATCGACCGGGCCCGGGTGAAGTTCGCCAAGGTCGGCCGGCCGGCCGCCACGAAGACCGCCCTGCTGGCCCGCGCCATCGAGGACGGCCTCATCCGGGCGGACGACGTGGGCGAGTACCGGTCCCGCGCCCGTCAGTGAGCCGCCGCCGACAATCGTGGAGGTACACAGTGCGCGAGATCGCCGTGGTTGCGGGACCTGGTGTCATCATGGCGGCCGACGAGTTGGGTGAACGGCTGCGCCTGACGGTCGTCAACGCCGGCGACATGGTCCGCGACCATGTGCAACGGGCGACGCCGGAGGGCCGGCAGATGGAGGTGTACGTCCGCGCCGGCGCGGTGGTCCCCACGGACCTGGCGACGGACGTGGTCTGCGCCGCCCTGCTCGAGTCGCGCCGCGACTGGCTGCTGTGCGGCTACCCAAAAAACGGTCGACCAGGCCGAGGCCCTGGCCCGACGCGGGTTCGAACCGCAGGCATTCATCGAACTCGTCATGACCGCCGAAGACGTGAACAGCCCCGGCTTCTGGCTCGCCGAGTATCGACGCGAGGACACCCTCCGGGCGCTGCCGAGGTACGAGGCGCTGATGGAGCCGGTGCGGTCCCACTTCCGCGCTCGTGGCACGTACCGCAGCGCAGCCGGCTTCGGTGCGCACGAGGATGTGGTGGCGAGGCTGCTCGCCGTCATCGCCGAATCTGGCTGACGATCACATGGGTAACGCGACGCCGGCGCGGGCATCGAACAAGGGCCGCTTGTCTACGCTGGCCGGATGGCCGTGCCGCAACGCATCCCGATCGCCCATGACGCGGGCCACCGCACCGACACCATCGGGCGCTACGCAGGCGGCTCGTTCTACGCGGCGGTGCACGGCGCCGACCGTGACGTCGACGACCCGGCCGAGACCGTCGGGTGGTACGCCTACGTGCACCGCTTCGACCACAACGGCCGGCACGAGGCATCCAGCATTCGCCGGATCGCCCTGAGCCGCTACCTCACCGACCCGGCCGCCGCCGACCGGATCCTCGCCGCGCTCCTCAACGAGCTCGACGCGCCACGGTTCGGAGACATCGCCATCCAGCCGTTCCGCTTCACCTACGACGGTGTCCTGTTCGGCCTGATCGACGAGTCCGACCCCGATCGCGGCGACTGGGCCGAGCTCTACCCAGACCGGCTCGGCTTCAACCCGCCGTGGGACGGCAACTACAGCACCTGACCAGCCGCGCGAGCCACGCCGTTCGCCTGGCCGGCCCTCGCGGGATCGCGTCGGGAAGGCGCTGATCCAGGTGCTGACCATGCTCGCTGTCGCGCAGGCCGTGGTGTTCCTCGTCGCGGACGGGCCGACCCCGCTGACGTCAGCGGCGCGGCCGGGTCAGTCGTGGACGCGGCCGAAGCCGCCGCTCCACGCGCCACCCCTCTGCCGCGGCCGGCGGGCGCCGAGCGTAGCGGAAAGATCCGTGCCGGTCGGCCGGGTCGGCGACTGGGGTAACGCCACTTGACATCGTCTATGTGAGCGATAACACTCAGCCTCGAAACGCCAGGGGCCCCTGAGTCGGATTCGAATGTGATCGCTCACATGAAGGCAGCCTCCGCCAGTACGGCTGCCGACACCCCGGGAAAGGCGCACCATGCATCTCAGGTCTCTGCGGCGCACGGCACTCGCCGCCACCGCTGCCACGGCGATCGTCGCCACGGCGCTGGTCGCACTGTCGACCACGGTCGCGCAGGCGGCCGGCACGGGCCCCTGCGACATCTACGCCGGCGGCGGCACCCCCTGCGTCGCCGCGCACAGCACCACCCGAGCGCTGTTCGGCTCCTACAGCGGCTCGCTCTACCAGGTGCGGCGCTGGTCCGACGGCGCGACGTCGAACATCGGCGTGCTCAGCGCCGGCGGCTACGCCAACGCCGCCGCGCAGGACTCGTTCTGCAACGGCACCTACTGCACGATCGTGCGCATCTACGACCAGACGTCGCGGCACAACGACCTCACGATCGCCCCCGGCGGCGGCGCCAACCCGACCGCCGACCAGGGCGCGAACGCGGCGGCGCTGCCCGTCACCGCCGGCGGGCACAAGGTGTACGGCGTGTACATCTCGGCCGGCAACGGGTACCGCAACAACAACACCAACGGCGTCGCCACCGGCAGCCAGCCCGAGGGCATGTACATGGTGACCGAGGGCACCCACGTCAACGACCGCTGCTGCTTCGACTACGGCAACGCCGAGACGAACAACATGGACACCGGCAACGGCGACATGGACGCCATCTACTTCGGCAACCTGTGCTGGTTCTCCCCCTGCTCGGCCGGGCCGCGGGTCGCCGCGGACCTGGAGAACGGGCTCTTCGCCGGCGGCAACGGGTCCTGGACGGCCAACACCGGCCGTAACAGCGCGTTCGTGACCGCGATGCTGAAGAACAACGGCACCACGACGTACGCCATCAAGGACGGCAACGCGCAGTCCGGCGGCCTCGCCACGCGATACGACGGCGGCCTGCCGACCCAGTCCGGTTACCGCCCGATGACCAAGCAGGGCGCCATCATCCTGGGCATCGGCGGCGACAACAGCAACGGCTCCGTCGGCTCGTTCTTCGAGGGCGTCATGACCAGCGGCTACCCGAGCGACGCCACGGAGAGCTCGGTCCAGTCCAACATCGTCGCCGTCGGGTACAGCAAGAGCGTCACGTTCCCCGTCAACGGTGCCACGTACCGGCTGACGAACCTCGCCAGCGGCAAGGTCCTCGACGCGGTCAACTGCGGCACCGCCAACGGCACGCAGATCGACGTGTGGCAGGCGCTGGGCAACACGTGCCAGCAGTGGCGCTTCAACAGCGTCGGCCCCAACAAGTGGACGATCACCAACGTCAACGCCAACAAGGTCCTCGACGCCGTCAACTGCGGCCTGGCGCTCGGCACCGCCACCAACCTGTGGCAGTCGCTGGGCAACACCTGCCAGCAGTGGGCGGTCATCCCGGCCGGCAACGGCCGCTACGAGCTCGTCGTCGAGAACAGCGGCATGGTCCTGGACGACCAGAACTGCGGCACCGCCAACGGCACCAAGGTGCAGCTGTGGATGTGGCTCAACAACACCTGCCAGCTCTGGCAGATCGCGGCGTAACGCCCGCGGTGGGTGGCGCGGTCGTCAGACGGCCGCGCCGCTCGCGGCGAGCAGCTCCGCGGTGGCGGTCCACAGGCGGCGCTCCCGCTCGCGGTCGTGGGCGACCGGGCGGACCTCGGTCAGCCGGTCCTTCACCACGAACGCGCCGTCGCGCAGGTGCGCCCACCGCTCGTCCAGCGCCACGGAGGCGAGCATCGGGCCGGAGCGGCGCGGGGTGGACACGAACGGCAGGCGGCCCAGCCCGCGGCCGATCGCCTGCAGCGCCCGCGGGGCCCCGCGGCTCAGGGCGGTGCCGGGCATCCAGCCGGGCTCGAACACCGACACGGCCACCCCCGGGGCGTGCCGTTGCAGCTCGTGGGCGTAGTACAGGATCGCCAGCTTGGCGGTGCTGTAGGCGACTCCCGACGCGGTCATGTCCGGCTTCGCGCCGGCGGGCGCCGGCCGGGCGAGCTCCACGGGGTCGCGCCACCGCGCCTCCGGCACCCCGAGCACCCGGCGCCAGAAGTTGGCGCTGTACGTGTTGGAGCCGAGCAGCACGATCCGGGCCGGCTCCGCCGGCGAGCCGAGCAGGTCCGCGATGAGCTGGGCGTGCGCGAGGTGGTTCACGGCGAAGGTCAGCTCGTAGCCGTCGGCGGACGCGGCCCGCGTGTCGGCCGACATGTGGCCCGCGTTGGCGATCAGCGCGCCGATGGGGCGCACCGTCCCGGCGGCGACGAGGTGCCGGACGGTGGCCGCCGCCGCCCGTACATCGGCCAACCGCGACAGGTCGCAGCCGATCTCTTGGACGGTGGCGCCACGCGCCCGCGCCTCGTCGGCGACCTCGCGCAGCGCGGGCCCGGCCCGGCCGACCAGCAGGAGCTCGGCGCCCGGCCGGTCGGCCACGGCGAGGGTGGTGGCGCGGCCCAGACCTCGGGTCGGGCCGGTGATGAGCGTTGTCATGCTCCGAGCGTGACCGCCCGCAACCCCGTCAGGCAGTCGTCGCGTTGTCGTAGGACTGCCAGGGCCAGGACACGCCCGCCGGCCCCGGTGGAGACTGGGCGGGTGGAGCAGTGGGAGTTCGGCCGGGCGGTGCGCCGCTGGCGTGACCGGGTCGCGCCGGAGACCGCCGGCCTGCCGGTCGGCCGGCGCCGCCGCGCCGCGGGACTGCGCCGCGAGGAGCTCGCCGGGCTCGCCGGGATCTCCGCGGACTACCTGACCCGGCTGGAGCAGGGGCGGGCGACCGCGCCGTCGGTACAGGTGGTGCAGGCCCTCGCGCGGGCGCTGCGCCTGTCCGGTCCCGACCGGGACCTGCTCTACCGGCTCGCCGGCCACGCCCCGCCCGGCGCCGACGTCGTGCCGTCGCACATCCCGCCGAGCGTGCAGCGGCTGCTCGACCGGCTCGCACACACCCCGGTCGTCGTGTACGACGCCACCTGGACGCTGGTGGTCGCGAACGCGCCGTACGACGCGCTCATGGGCGAGACGTCGGGCTGGCACGGCCTGGAACGCAACGCCGTCTGGCGCAACCTCGCCGGCTTCCCGACCCGTGTCGTCCACACCCCGCAGGAGCAGGCCCGTCACACGGCGCTGCTGGTGGCGGACCTGCGCCAGACCGCGTCGCGGTATCCGGCGGACCGTTCGCTGCGCCGGCTGATCGACGACCTCGCGGCCGCGAGCCCGCGCTTCACCGAGCTGTGGGAGGGCGAGGCGCCCGCACCGCCGTCGGAGCCGTCGCGGCACAAGACCGTCGAGCACCCGGCCGTCGGCCGGATCACCCTGGACTGCGACACGCTCGTCGTCACCGCCGACGACCTGCGCATCACGGTCTACACGGCCGAGCCGGGCACTGACGACGCCGACCGGCTCGCCCTCGCCGTCGTGCTCGGCACGCAGACCCTGACCGGTTCCGCGTGACGGAGCTTCGATGGACAATGCCGCCATGCAGGTTTACCGGGGTGTGTCGGCGTTCCACCTGACGGCGGTCAACGAGGGCGTCGACGTGGTCGAGCAGGCGCTGCTGGCCGCCGGGATGACGTTCACCCGGACCGCGGTGACTGTCGGTTGGCCGGGCGGCCGCGGCGAGGGCGCCGAGTTCGTGTTCGTGTTGCCCGGCACCAACCAGCGCCCCGGCCTCGACCTCGTCCAGCACCTGCGGTCCACCGGCATGTGGCTGCTGATTCGTAAGGTCGACGGCACGACGCCAGGGTGACGATGCAAAAATTGGCCGTGTCTCGTCGTGACTCACAGCGAACGTCCAGGGTCGCGGAGCATGATGGACCGGCGAGCGGTGACTGCATCCTCGCTGGGGGGTCTGTGCTGCACCCGGCCTGGCCGGCGTCGCAGGACAGTTCGGCGTCACCTGTAGCACCGTCTGCAAACGTCAGCCGGCGCGGACCGCACTCGTGCCGGCATCGATCTGGAGGATTCATGGGAGTCAGCCTCAGCAAGGGCGGCAATGTCAGTCTGACCAAGGCCGCGCCCGGCCTGGCCGCGGTCAACGTGGGTCTGGGCTGGGACGTGCGCACCACCACCGGCGCGGACTTCGACCTGGACGCCAGCGCGCTGCTCGTGGGCGCGGACGGCAAGGTCCTGTCCGACCAGCACTTCGTGTTCTTCAACAACCTCAAGTCGCCCGACGGCACGGTCGAGCACACCGGTGACAACCTGACCGGTGAGGGCGAGGGTGACGACGAGATGATCAAGGTGAACCTCGCCGGGGTCGCCCCCGAGGTTGACAAGATCGTCTTCCCGGTGTCCATCCACGACGCCGACGCCCGCAGCCAGTCCTTCGGGCAGGTCACCAACGCGTTCATCCGGGTGGTCAACTCCGCCGACAACAACGAGCTGGCCCGGTATGACCTGAGCGAGGACTACTCGACGGAGACCGCGCTGGTCTTCGGCGAGCTGTACCGCAACGGCGGCGAGTGGAAGTTCCGCGCCGTCGGGCAGGGCTACGCGTCCGGCCTGGCCGGCATCGCGAAGGACTACGGCGTCAACGTGTAACCAGGCGTCACCAGACCGGCGGGCCCCTCCGATCCTGGATGGGCCCGCCGTGCTGTGCGTGAGCGCGCCGCGGCGTATGCGGACGACCAGTCGTCGCTGTACCCGTCGCTCGTGGCCGGCACGAAGGTCGTCGTCGCCGGGAGCGGCCTCGAGACCATCGACATGAAGGCCTTCCTGGCCGAGGCGCAGAAGGGTGCCGGCGGCGCCGGCAAGATCGTCGGCTGAGCCGGCGGGGCGCGGACGTGCGTTCAGGACGGTGGTGCCGGACCGCTCACCGCCGGCGCGAACGGGCCCGCAGGAGCTCGACGCCGATCGGCACCACCGACAGCACGACGACGCCGATGAGGATCAGCTCGATGTTGGACTTCACGAACGCGATCTGCCCCAGGAAGTAGCCCAGCACCGTGACGCCGGTGCCCCACAGCGCGCCGCCCACGGCGTTGTACAACACGAACGTGCGGTAGTGCATGCCGCTGGTGCCGGCGACGATCGGGGTGAACGTCCGCACCACCGGCACGAAGCGGGCCAGGACGATCGACCGGGCACCGTAGCGGGCGAAGAACTCCTGCGCCTTGGCGAGGTGCTCCTGCTTGAACAGCCTCGAGTTCGGCCGCCGGAACAGCGCGGAGCCGACCCGCCGGCCGAACAGGTAGCCGAACTGGTCGCCGGCGAACGCGGCGACCGACACCAGCAGGCACACCAGCCACAGCGGCTGGTGCAGGTAGCGGCCGTCGGCGACGAGCAGCCCGGTGGTGAACAGCAGTGAGTCGCCGGGGAGGAAGAACCCGATCAGCAGGCCGGACTCGGCGAAGACGATCGCCAGGATGCCGAGCATCCCGAAGGTGGAGATGAGCCATTCGGGGTCCAGGAACTTCACGCGGTCTTCCTAACGACGGTTGCGGCCGGAGCTGATGCGACGAGGGCGACCGCCGCGGCGGCGATGCCGAGTGCGGCGAGGATGTCGCCCGGGTAGTGCACGCCTACCCAGATCCGGGCCACCCCGACCGCGGCTGCCGCGACCAGCAGGGCGACGCCCGCGCCGCGGTGCAGGAACACCCCGACGGCCAGCGCGATCGCGAACGCGGCGGTGGCGTGGTCGCTGGGCAGTGACACCCCGCCGGCGTGCGCGACGAGCTGGTGCACCTGGTGCGTCTGGAACGGGCGCAGCTGCCCGTTCAGGTGGTTCAGCAGTTGGGCGCCGAGGAACGCCACCAGCAGCGCGGCGAACACGTAGGCGACCTGGCCGCGCCGCCCGCGCCGCAGCGCCCACACGACGACCGCGGCGAACGCCGCGAACACGACGTAGATGAACGGGCCGGCGAGGAACTCCATGATGTCGTCGACCCCGTCGACCCGGCCGGCGTGGTCGTTGATCAGCTGGAACAGTCGGTAGTTCATCCTGGCCAAGGTAGGGATCCGAACCTGAGAATCCGATGAAGGCGCCGCCGGCCGTCACGGGCGCGCGACGACCGCGGTGCGCGGCGCGGGCCGGAAGAACAGGGCGAGCATGACGCCCGCGAACAGCAGCCAGGCGGTGATCTCCAGGACGCTGGCGCGGGGCGTGAGGTTGACGGTGCCGGCGATCACCAGCGCGGCCTCCAGCCCGTCGCGCAGGCCGATGAGGTAGCTGGCGAAGACGACCGTTCCCACGAGCCGCTCCAAGCGTAGGCTTACCTAACGCCGCCAATCTCCTACATGTTGTAGGAATGTGCAAGCGGAGCGACCGTGGCGGCCATTCAGGGCGTCGGACTGGCGGTCGGGGACACGCCGGCGGCGGGCACGGACGGGGAGGCGGTGGCCGCCGGCCCGTCGTCGTCGCGCTCCCCGTCTTCGTCCCGGTCGGCCTGCTCGCCGCGGTCGCGGCCGCCGCCGTGGTCGGCGTGCTCCCCGTGCCGGTCGCCGCCGCCCTCGCCGTGCAGGCCGACGATCGCGGCTCCGGCGACCGCGCCCAGGGCCGCACAGGGAACCACCGCCAGCACCAAGGTTGCCGCGACGGCCACCACCGCGGCACGGCCGGGCGTGGCGACGAGCCCCGACCACCGGGACCGCGTCGTCGCTGACGCCGGCGCCGGGCCGGGCCACAGAGGTTGGCCGTGCTCGATCTCGGGCAGGTCCGGAGCTGCGGGTTCGTGTTCAGCACTCATGGCCGGCGAAGGTAGGGCGGCGAACCTGAGAATTCGATGAACGGCGTGCTCAGCGCAGCTGGAGCGGAGCGCGTCCGGCGGACTCGCCGAGCGGCGGCAGCCCGTACCACTGCTGGATGGTGCGCAGGATCGAGTAGTGGTCGATCCGTTCCGGCCGGTCCCCCGCGGCGACGTGCCCGCCCAGCACCACGGTCGGGATGTGGTTGCCGTCGGTGCGGTTGTCCTCGTCGAAGGTGAGCACCAGCAGGCTGTTGTGCCGTTCGGCCCAGCCGATGTACCCGTCGAGCATCGCCCTCAGCCACGCATCGGCGTCGCTCTTCGGGCAGTCGTGCATGTCGTGGCAGAGGCCGGGGATGACGAAGGAGACGGTGGGCAGCAGGCGGTAGTCGGCCGGGAGGTCCCGCAGCGGCCGGTTCGCCGACGCGGGCACGTTGTCGAAGTTGACCCACGGGTTGTGCCGGCGCACGTAGACACCGTCGGCGCAGCCGGTCCAGCCCACCGACGGCAGGTCCTCGGAGTACCCGGCGAACGTGCGCCCGGCGTCCAGCAGCTGCCGGGCGAGGTTCGGCACGCCGGTGAACGTGTGGCCGCAGTGGTTGTCGGTCACGCCCTGGGTCGAGCCGGAGAACAGGGCGAGGTAGTTGGGCTGGCTCGGGTGCGTCTCGCCGTACGCGGCGGTGAAGTTGGCGCCCCGCGCGGCGAGTCCGGTGATGTACGGCGTCCTGCTGTGGCCGATGACGGCGTCGTACCGCTTGTTCTCCATCACCACGATCACCACATGGTCGGGCGGGCCGGGATCGGCCACGGAGCTGGCCTGCCCGGCGGCGGCGCCGAGCACGGCGAGACACGAGACGGCGACGCCCAGGGCTGAGTTCCTACGCATACCTACAGCCTGTAGGAGTACGCTGACGTCCCGGACGACCGACCCGCCGATGTCAGCCTTCAGGTGGGTTTCAGGATCGCCGCCCTACAGTCCGGCCATGCTGAGCACGGCGGGTGCGCTCCCACGCCACGGGCACCGGGCGGCGCTGGCACTGACCGGCTGGACCGTCGGCTGGTTCGTGATCATGGCGTGGGACGGCGGAGGGTCATGGCACTTCTTCGTGCAGGGCGCGCGGGCGCTGGCCGACACCGACGACGCGATCCGCGGCGGCCTGCACACCTACGCGGCCGCGCCGATGCTGCAGTTCGGCCCGGTCGCGCTGCTCGCCGCGCTGGTCACGATCCCGGCCGGTGCGGCGGGCGGGCTGCTCATCTGGCAGGTCCTGGGAGCGGCGGCCGGGCCGGCGATCCTGTGGCAGATCCGCCAGATCGGCGCGGCGACCCGGCCCGGGCTGCTCCGCGACGGGCGGCTCGACCGGCGGGTCGCCGCCGCGGCCGTCTTCGTCCTGCCCGTCTGGCTGTTCCTGGCCGTCGGTGTCGCCCACATCGACGACGTCCTGGCGCTGCTCTTCGCGGTCCTGGCACTACGCACCGCGGTGTCCAGGCGACCGGTCGTCACCGGCGTCCTGCTGGGCCTGGCCGTCGACGCCAAACCGTGGGCGCTGCCGTTCGGCTGCGTCCTGCTCCTGCTCGGCGACCGGCGGGCGGTGCTGACCGGCGCGGCGGGCATGGCCACGGTGATCGCCGCGGCGTGGCTGCCGTTCTTCCTCGCGGACCCGGGGACCAGCAACGCCCTGCGCTTCACCATCGCCAACACCGAGCTGTCGGCGCTGCGGGTGCTCGGCGTCCACGACGCCAGGACGCCGCCGTGGGACCGGCCGGCCCAGGCGGTCCTCGGCACCGTCGCCGCGCTGCTGGCCTGGCGCCGCGGCCGGTGGCCGGCGATGGTCCTGGTCGCCGTCGGCGCCCGCGTCGTGCTGGACCCGGGCACCAACAAGTACTACATCGCCGGGGTCGTCGTCGGCGCCGCGATCTGGGACGTCCTGGGCTCCCGCGCCGCGTGGCCGTGGTGGACCGCGTCCGCGTGCCTCGGCCTCTTCACCGCCCGGTGGGTGCCGATGCCGGACGCCGCGCACGGCTGGCTGACGCTCGCCTACGTCGCGGCGTGCGCGGCCCTGCTACCCACCCGTTCGGGTGCGGGCGCTTTCAGCGACCGTTCAGGTCCCACCTGTGAGGCTCCCGTCATGAAGATCGCCCGCCGTACGGCGAACAAGGTGCCCGAAGTCACCGTCTACTTCTGGATCATCAAGGTCCTGGCCACCACGGTGGGCGAGACCGCCGCCGACCTGCTCAACATGAACCTGGGCCTCGGTCTCGGCTGGACGACCGTGGTGATGGCCGCCCTGACCGCGGGCGCGCTCGCGGTGCAGCTGCGGGCCGGGCGGTACGTGCCGTGGCGGTACTGGCTGGTCGTCATCCTCGTCAGCGTCGTCGGCACGCTGGTCACCGACAACCTCGTCGACAACGTCGGGGTCCCGCTCGAGGTCACCACCGTCGTCTTCGCCGTCGCGCTCGCCGTCACGTTCGTCCTCTGGTACAGCAGCGAACACACGCTGTCGATCCACGCCGTCACCACCCGGCGGCGGGAGGTCTACTACTGGGCGGCGATCCTGTTCACGTTCGCGCTCGGCACCGCCGCCGGGGACCTGCTCGCCGAGCGGATCGACGTCGGGTACCTACCGTCGGCGGGCCTCTTCGCCGCCGCGATCGCGCTCATCGCCGCCGGGTACCGGCTGCGTGCCCTGGGTCCGGTCCTGGCGTTCTGGGCCGCGTACGTGCTGACCCGACCGCTCGGCGCGTCGCTCGGCGACTGGCTTGCACAGTCCCGTGACGCCGGCGGTCTGGGCCTGGGTACGGTCGGACCGAGCGTGGTGTTCCTGCTCGCGTCGGTCCTGCTCGTCGTCCACCTGACCCGCAGCCGGGTGGACGTCGTCGACGAACGGGCCGTCGGGTCCGGCGAGCCGGCCCCGATCAACGCCCGGACCTACCCCTAGGAGGCGGAGTGCGGCTGCTGCTGGTCGAGGACGAGGTCGGGCTGGCCGAGACGATCCGGGACGGCCTGCGCATCGAGGGCTTCACCACCGACGTGATGTTCAACGGTGTGGACGGGCTGTGGGCGGCGACCGAGTCACCCAACGGCGCCTACGACGCGATCGTGCTGGACATCATGCTGCCGGGGCTGAGCGGCTACGAGGTGTGCCGGCAGCTGCGGCAGCGTGACGTGTGGACGCCGGTGCTGATGCTGACCGCGAAGGACGGCGACTACGACGAGGCCGACGGGCTCGACCTCGGCGCCGACGACTACCTCACCAAACCGTTCTCGTTCGTGGTGCTCGTCGCCCGGCTGCGGGCCCTGATCCGCCGCGGCGCGCCGCAACGGCCGGTCGTGCTCAGCGCCGGCGACCTGCGCCTGGACCCGGCGCGGCGGCGGGTGACCCGCGGCGACGACGAGATCCCGGTCACGCCGCGGGAGTTCGCGCTGCTGGAGTTCATGATGCGGCACGCCGGTGACGTGGTGACCAAGACCGCCATCATCGAGAACGTGTGGGACGCCGCGTTCGACGGCGACCCGAACATCATCGAGGTCTACGTCGGCTACATCCGCAAGAAGATCGACCACCCGTACGGACGGTCCGCGATCCGCACCGTCCGCGGCGCCGGCTACCGCATGGACCCGGACGGCGGCTGATGCGTCGCGTCCCGGTGCTCTGCGCGGCCGCGCTGGGCCTGCTCACCGTCCTCGTCGTCGTCCGGTTCGGCCCGCTGGTCCGCCTCGACGCCGCGGTCAGCGAGGCGGCCCGCCACGCCGCCCTGCGGCACGACGGCTGGCGCGCGGCGATGTCGGCGATCACCCACAGCGCCGACAGCCTGGTGCTGGTGCCGGCCGGGCTGCTGCTCGCCGCGGTCCTGCTGTGGAAGCGGTGGCGGACCGGCCTGTGGTTCCTGCTCGGCACCGCCACGGCCGCCACCGTCATCCGGCTCACCGTCCTGACCCTGGTGCACCGGCCGCGCCCGGTCGACCGGCTCACCCCGACCGCCGGATGGGCGTTCCCGTCCGGGCACACCACGTCCTCGGCGGTGACCGCCGGCGTCCTCATCGTGCTCGGGTGCGCCGTCCTGACCGGCCGCCGGTCGCGCCGCGTCCTCGTCGCCGTCGCCGGCACCTGGGCCGTGCTCGTCGGCGTCAGCCGGGTCGCGCTGCTCGCGCACTGGCCCAGCGACGTCCTCGGCGGCTGGCTCCTCGCCACCGCCGTCACCGTCGCCTTCGCCCGCGGTCTGCGGGTTCAGCGTTCCTTCAGGACCGCGCGGCCACCATCCCCTCAGCGTGACGACGGCCGGACGCACCGGCCGGAGGGGAGCCCGGAATGCACCATCCAGCGGCACGACAGCGCATCGTCGTCGTCTCCGCCAGCTTCGGCGCCGGACACGACGGCGCCGCCGCCGAACTGACCCGCCGCCTGCGCGCCGGCGGGCACCAGGTCGACCGGCACGACTTCGTCGACCTGGTGCCACGGCGGGCCGGGGTGCTGCTGCGCGGCCTGTACCGGCGGCAGCTCACCACACTCCCCCACACCTGGGGCTGGCTGCTCGCCCTCGCCGGCTCGCAGCGGCTCACGGGCGGCGCCGCCGCGCTCACCGCCGCAACCGACGCCGCGATGCACGCCGCGGTCGGCACCGACGCCGCCATGGTGGTGTCCACCTACCCGCTCGCCGGTCAGGTACTCGGCCGGCTGCGGCGGCAGGGGCGGCTCGCCGCACCGGCGGTCACGTACCTCACCGACCTGTCCGTCCATCCGCTGTGGGTCGCCGCCGGGGTCGACGTGCACCTCGCCCTGCACGACGACGCCGCCCGGCAGGCGAAGGAGCTCGGCGCGACCGACGTCCGGGTGGTGGCCCCGGCGGTCGCGCCGGCGTTCACCGACCCGGTCTCCGCCGGCGTCCTGGCCGCCGCGCGGGCCCGGTGGGGGCTGCCTGACGCGCCGCTCGCGCTCGTCGTCGCCGGCGCGTGGGGCGTCGGCGACGTGGAACGCACCGCCGCGGACATCGCCGCGACCGGCGTCGCCGTCCCCGTCGTCGCCTGCGGCCGCAACGACGTGCTGCGGCGGCGCCTGCACCGGTCCGGGCGCACGATCGCGCTCGGCTGGGTCGAGGACATGGCCACGCTGATGCGGGCCTGCCAGGTCGTCGTCCAGAACGCCGGCGGCCTGTCGTCGCTGGAGGCGCTCACGGCCGGCGTGCCCGTCGTGACCTACCGGTGCCTGCCCGGCCACGGCGCCACCAACGCCGGCGCGCTCGACCGCATCGGCTGGGTCCCGTGGATCCGGCACCGCCGTGACCTCGTCGCAGGCCTGCGGGCCGCACTGTCCGGGCAGCTCGGCTTCACGCCCGCCGCCACCCCGCCCGAGTCCGTCGCCCACCTGGTCGCGGCATGAGACGCGCCCTCGCCACCGGCCTCCTCGCCGCCACCGCGGTCCACGCCGCGCCCGCGGTCACCGCGTTCGCCCCGGCGCGGCGCGCGCTGCTGCCGGAGCTGACCGGCACCGGACGGCGCGACCATGTGGCGCTCACCTTCGACGACGGGCCCGACCCCGCCTCGACCCCGCACTTCCTGCGGCTGCTCGCCGCGCACGACATCCGGGCGACGTTCTTCGTGCTCGGCGCGATGCTCGAGCGCGATCCCGCGCTGGGGCGGGACATGCTGGCCGCCGGCCATGAGCTCGCCGTCCACGGCTGGACGCACCGGTGCCTGCTGTGGCGCACGCCCCGTGGCACCCACGACGACCTCGCCCGGGCCCGCGACCTCGTCACGTCGCTGGGCGGCGGCTGCCCGCGCTGGTTCCGGCCACCGTACGGCGTCCTGACCACCGGCGCGCTCGTCGCCGGCCGCCGGCTCGGCCTGCAGCCGAAGCTGTGGACGGCGTGGGGCCGCGACTGGGAGGCCCGCGCCACGCCGACGTCGATCACCCGGACCGTGACCAGCACCCTGATCGGCGGTGGCACGGTCCTGCTGCACGACAGCGACTGCACGTCCGCCGCCGGGTCGTGGCAGCGGACCCTCGCCGCGCTGCCCCGCATCATCGGCTGGGCCCAGGACCGCGGCCTGCGCATCGGCACCCTCGCCGCGCATCAGGCGGTGCCGCGATGACGTGGCTCGTCACCGGCGGCGCCGGATACATCGGCGCGCACGTCGTCGCGGCCCTGATGGCGGCCGGCGAGCCGGTCGTCGCCCTCGACGACCTGTCCACCGGCGACCCCGCCCGCCTTCCCGCCGCGGTGCCGCTCGTCGTCGCCGACGCCGGCGACCCGGTGCTGCTGCGGGCGACGCTCGAGCGGCACCGCGTCACCGGGGTCATGCACCTGGCGGGCAGCAAGTCCGTGCCGGAGTCGGTGCGCCGTCCCACCTGGTACCACCAGCAGAACGTCGGACTCGTCGCCGCGCTGCTCGCCGCGATGGTCGACACCGATGTGCGCCGGCTGGTGTTCTCGTCGTCGGCCGCCGTGTACGGCGTGCCCAGCACCGCGACCGTTGCGGAGGACGCGCCGGCCCGGCCGGTCAACCCGTACGGGCAGACGAAACTCGTCGCGGAGGACCTCGTGGCCGCCGCGGGCTGGGCGCACGACCTGTCCTGGATCGCGCTGCGCTACTTCAACGCCGTCGGCGCGGGCGCCCCGCACCTCGGCGACCGCGGCGCCACGAACCTGCTGCCGCTGACCTTCGCGGCGCAGGAGACCGGGGTGCCGTTGACCATCGCCGGCACCGCGCTGCCGACCCCGGACGGCACCGGCGTGCGCGACTACGTGCACGTGGCGGACCTCGCCGAGGCGCACCGGCTCGCCGCCCGCCACCTCACCCGCGGTCACCGTGCCGCGGTGTACAACGCCGGGGCCGGTCGCGGGCACTCGGTGCTGGACGTCGTGCGGGCCGTCGCCGCGGTCACCGGCGCGCCGGTCCCGGTCCGGTCCGGCCCGCCACGTCCGGGTGACCCGCCGGAGGTCGTCGCCGCGATCGACCGCATCCGTGCCGACCTGCACTGGCGGCCCCGGCACACGCTGCTGGACGCCGTCACCTCGGCCTGGCAGGCCCGCACCGCCGCGCTCACCGCCGCCGGCGGGCGCGGACAGTACGGATAGCGCGCGGGCCGCCGGGCAGGTCACGGATATGGTGGTGATCGTGGCTGACTCCAACGCGCGCCGCGCGCCGGGCTCACTGGAGGCTCAGGCGATGGCCGCGCTGTGGGCCGCCGGCGAGCCGCTGTCCCCGGCCCAGCTGCAGGCCGCGCTCGATGCCGGCCTGGCGTACAACACCGTGCAGACGATCCTCGTGCGGCTGCACGACAAGGGTCTGCTGGAGCGCCGGCCGGCCGGGCGCGGGCGTGGTCACGTGTACTGGCCGGCCCGGGACGCGGCGACGGCGGCGGCCCAGCAGATGCGGGCGGTCCTGGACGGGCCGACGGACCGGCAGGCGGTGCTGCGCCGGTTCACCGACGACCTCGCCGAGGACGACCTGGCGACGCTGCGCGCGCTGCTGCGGCAGGAGCCGCCGGCGTGACCGTCGCCGTCTACCTGCCGCTGCTGCTGCCGGCCCTGCTCGCGGTCGCCGCGCGTGCGCTGGCCGCCGCGGCCGCGCCGGAGCGGACGGCTCGGGCCCTCGCCGCCGCTGCCGCCCTGGCGGCCACGGTCAGCACCGGCAGCCTGGCGCTGCTGGCGCTGACGCTGCTCGATGACCTGCCCGCGCTGGAGGCCCGGGAGCACGCGGCCGCCTACCCGCTGCCCGAGCCGGTCCCGGGCGTGGTGGCGCTGGCCGCGGCGACCGCCCTGGTCTGGGTCGGCCGGCGCTGCGTGGCGCACCTGCGGCAGGCGCGGGCCGTCACCCGGGACCTGCTCGCCGCCGGGGTGCCGCACGACGGGCTGCTCGTCGCCGACCTTCCCGAGCCGCACGCCGTGGCGGTGCCGGCGGGCGCCGGCCGGGCCGGGCACGTGCTCGTGACGGCGGGCCTGCTGCGGCTGCTGGACCGCACCGAACGCGCCGCGGTCCTCGCCCACGAGCACGCGCACCTGCGCCACCGCCATCACCGGACGGTCGCGTTCGCCACCGCCGCCGCGGCCGCCAACCCGCTGCTGCGGCCGGTCTCCCGGATCGTCGCGCTGCTGGTGGAGCGCAGCGCGGACGAGACGGCCGCGGCCGCGGTCGGGGACCGTCACGTCGTGGCCCGGGCCATCGCGAAGGTCGCCCTGGCCGGCGGCGGTCGGCGTCTCGCCGGTGGCCTCGCGGCCGGCGGGTCCGACGTCGTGCGCCGCGTCCACGCGCTCACCCGACCGGCCGCCGGCCGTTTCCGCGCCGCGGGCCGCTTCCGGGCCGCCATGGCCGCGAGCGCGGCGGTCGTGGCCGTCTGCGTGGCGGCGGGCGGCGCCGCGGCAGCCGACTTCGTCGCCGTCGCCCGCGCCTGGCTGTGAAACCGCGCGTGGTGGCCGATCAACCGGGCGGGCAGCGCCGGAGCCGCCGACCTCGTTGCGATCGCCCACGCCTGGCTGCAAAAACCGCGCGGGTGGTGGCCGATCAACCGGGCGGGCAGCACCGCGGCCGCCGACCTCGTCGCCGTCGCCCGCGCCTGCCCGTTGGGGCCGCGGTCGCATGACGGCCGGGCCGCGCGGGGTGGTGTCCGGTCAGCCGGGCGCCATGGGCAGCCGGATCCGCAGCAGCGCGCCGCCGTGGGGCCCTTCGTGGACGGTGAGCGTGCCGCCGTGCGCGGCGACGACGTCGCGGGCGATCGGCAGCCCCAGGCCCGTGCCGCCGGCCTGGCGGGAGCGGTCGTCGTCGAGCCGCACGAACCGGCCGAAGACCCGCTCCCGCTCGGCCGCCGGGATGCCGGGCCCGTCGTCGGCGACGGTCAGCTCGGCAGTGCCGCCGGCCGCGCTCAGGCCGATCTCGACGCGGCCGCGGGCGTGCCGGGCGGCGTTGTCGAGCAGGTTGCGCAGGACCCGCTGCAGGTGGTGCGGGTCGCCGTCGACGCGGACGGGGCTGACCCGCGCCTCCACCCGCAGGCCAGGGTGGCCGGAGCTGAGCCGGTCGCGTTCGGTGTAGACGATGTCGTCGAGGTCGACGTCCTCCCTGCGCAGCTGCGGACCGGACTCGTCGATGCGGGCGAGCAGCAGCAGGTCGGCGATGAGCCGGCCCATCCGGGCGCTCTCGTGCTGCATCCGGGTGACGTGGGCGCCGGCGGCCGGCGGCAGGTCGGCGGCGGCCAGCAGGTCGAGGCCGGCGTGGATGGTCGACAGCGGGCTGCGCAGCTCGTGGCTGGCGTCGGCGACGAACCGGCGCTGGGCGTCGGAGGCCGACTCGATCCGGTCCAGCATCGTGTTCATCGTCGTGGCGAGCGCGGCGATCTCGTCGGCGGTGGCCGGCACCGGCAGCCGGGTGTGCAGGTTGCGGGCGGTGATCGTGTCGGCCTGGCGGCGCATCGCATCGACCGGGCGCAGCGTACGGCCGACGAACAGGAACGTGGCCGCGCCGACGACGAGGGTGAGCAACGGCATCCCCACGGCGAGCGCGCCGATGACCGCCTCGGTCCCGTCGTTGACCTCGTCCAGCGACTGCGCGACCAGGACCGCCCGCGGCCCGTCGGGGGTGCTGACCCCCAGCGCCACGATCCGGAAGTGATCGTCGCGGGCGAGCTCGAGCCCGCGCTGCTCGCGCAGCGTCTGCCCCGGCTGGGGTCGCAGCGGGGAGATCGCCCCGGCCCCGGCGACGGCGGCCGACGCCGCGACGACCCGCCCACCCCCGTCGATCACCTGGACGACGGTGCGGTCCCGCGCGGTCGGGCGCAGCGTGGCGGCGAGCCCGGCCCCGTCGCCGGTGCCGAGCGACGCGGCGACCTGGGTGGCGCGCTGGCCGATCGCCTGGTCGATGTTCTCGGTGAGGATGAACCGGGCGGCGACCACGAGCGTCGCCCCGCTGGCGAGCGCCGCGACGGCGACGACGGCCGCCGCGGCGAGCGCGGACCGCATCCGCACCCCGAACCGCCCCCACCACCTGGTCATACTCCTGAACCTAGCGGTGGCGACCTGAAGCGGCGCTGAAGACGCCCGCGGACGTGGTTACCCGCGGCGCGCGACGTAGACGACGTTGACGGCGAACTCGTCCACGCCGGGCACCTTCCCCGCGACGGCGTCGAAGGCGCGCGCCGCACGGTTGAGCCCGGGCCGCTCGTACCAGCCTTTGCTCAGCATCGCGAACCCGCGCCGCTGCACGACCTCGAACCCGTGCGACCGCAGCAGCCCGTACATGTGCCGGTGGGACAGCTCGGCGAACCAGGGGTTGTCCGCCTGCCGGCGGGCCCGCAGGTGACGCACCGACCGGGCGTTGCCGTGGTTCTCGACGACGAGCAGCCCCGCCTCGGCGTTCGGCAGCGCCTCGGCGGCGAACGACAGCGCCCGGTGCCGGACGTCGTCGTCGACGTTGAGCATCAACCGGAACATGGTCACGATCGCCGGACCGTGTGTCGGCACCGGCACGGGTACGGGCCCGTCGGCCGCCACCTGGTGAAACGCGGCATTGACGCCGAGCTCGGCGGCCTTGGCCATCATGTCGGCGGAGGTGTCGTAGCCGTGCGCCTCGTGGACCAGGCCGTGCAGGGCACGGATCGCCCGCCCGGTCCCGCAGGCGAAGTCGTGCTGCGTCGGCCGCCAGGTCCGGAACGTCCGCCGCACCAGCGCCCGCAGGTACGCCCGTTGTCGGCTGCCGACATGCGA
The DNA here is from genome assembly GCF_040654975.1 of Dactylosporangium sp. NPDC050588. NCBI lineage: Bacteria > Bacillati > Actinomycetota > Actinomycetes > Micromonosporales > Micromonosporaceae > Dactylosporangium > Dactylosporangium sp. NPDC050588. The sequence continues at coordinate 38,833 of NZ_JBFAJA010000084.1, forward strand.
CGCGTACGTGCCCGGCGCATACGTGGCGTGCTCGTACTTGTCGACCGCGTCGGCGTTCTGGAACACCTTCGTGTAGCCGTCGGTCATGCGTGCCGCCTTCCCGGGCGGCCCCCGCCTGCCCACCCACGTCACCTACAACGAGTAGGAGTCCGCTGGGACACCCTTCACACGGCCGTCTACTCAAACGGAGGACACCCGCCTCGCCGCCGGGACGGCGGGCTCGTGGCCGTGTGATGTTCAGACGGCCATAGACTTACGTTCATCGATGACTTGGGGTGGTCCGGAAGGGTCGGTCTCCTTGGTTCCGCAACCTGGGAGGGCTCATGGATCGTCGTACGTTGCTGCGCGCCACCGTCGCTGGGGCCGGCGGGCTGGCGCTGCCCTTCACCGCGTGGTCGGCGGCGTACGCCGCGCCCGCGCAGAACGCCACCGGGCCGTACGGGGCATTGCAGGCCGCCGACACCAACGGGATCCAGCTGCCCGCCGGGTTCACGAGCTCGGTCGTCGCCCGGTCCCGGCAGACGGTGCCCGGCACCTCGTACGTGTGGCACGACGCGCCCGACGGCGGCGCCGTCATCCCCAACGGCACCGGGTGGATCTACGTGTCCAACGCCGAGACCAGCTCGGGCTCGGGCGGCGGTGCGTCGCGGCTGGTCTTCGACGCCAGTGGGGCCGTGGTCGGGGCGTCGCGGATTCTCTCCGGTACCAACAACAACTGCGCCGGCGGGAAGACGCCGTGGAACACGTGGCTGTCGTGCGAGGAGATCGGCCTCGGCCGGGTCTGGGAGACCTACCCGCTCGGCGGCACCGCCGTGGCCCGTCCGGCGATGGGCCGGTTCAAGCACGAGGCCGCCGCGGCCGACCCGGTCCGCCGCGTCATCTACCTGACCGAGGACGAGACCAACGGCAAGTTCTACCGCTTCGTGCCGACCACGTGGGGCGACCTGTCGTCTGGCACGTTGCAGGTGCTGGTGGCCGGCAGCGCCACGTCCGGCTCGTTCACCTGGGCGAACGTTCCCGACCCGGACGGCTCCCCCACCGCCACCCGCAGCCAGGTCTCCGGCGCGAAGTCGTTCAACGGCGGCGAGGGCTGCCACTACGCGGACGACACCGTCTGGTTCACCACCAAGGGTGACAACCGCGTGTGGCAGGTCAACCTCGCCAGCGGCACGTACGAGCTGGCCTACGACGACAACCTGGTCAGCCCCGGCACCGCCCCGCTCACCGGCGTCGACAACGTCACCGGGTCCACGGCCGGGGACCTGTACGTCGCCGAGGACGGCGGCAACATGGAGATCTGCCTCATCACACCGGACGACAAGATCTCCGTCTTCCTGCGCATCACCGGGCAGAGCTCGTCGGAGATCACCGGACCGGCGTTCACCCCGGCCGGCAACCGTCTCTACTTCTCCTCCCAGCGCGGCACGACCGGCGCCTCGTCGGGCGGCATCACGTACTGCGTCACCGGCCCGTTCCGCACCTGACCCACCCACCGCGGCAGCGCCGGGCGAGGCATCCCGCACCGCCACGCCCGGCGCTGCCGCCACCGAACCACCCGCCCGGCGTTTGCCGGCGCGGCCGGAGCGTCGAATACTGGAACCGAGGGTGTCAACCGAACCACCTCCAGGGCGTGCAGCGTCATGACCGGAAGGACCATCGATCATGGATGCGGCCGAGCTACTGAACATCGCGGTGGCCGATCTGGCCCTGGTGCAGGACGTCGAGCAGGCACAACAGATCATCCGGGGCGCCGCGAGGCGCCTGGCGAACGCGCACGGCTCCACCGTGGTGCTTCTGGAAGACGGGTGCTGCTTCTACGCCGACGAGGACGCGGTGAGCCCGCTGTGGAAAGGGCAACGATTTCCCGTGCGGCAGTGCATCAGCGGGTGGTCGATGCTCAACCGTCAACCGGCCATCGTGCCGGACATCCAGTTCGACGAACGGGTGCCGCAGGAGGCGTACCGGCCGACATTCGTGAAGAGCCTCGCCATCGTCCCGATGCGTGTCGAGGATCCGCTGGGGGCGATCGGCGCCTACTGGATCCAGCCACACCGGGTCGCCGACGAGGAACTGGTCCGGCTCGAGGCACTGGCCGCAGCCGCCGGCGCGGCATTGTCCCGTCTCATGGCCCCGGAGACGGCCGATCTGGTGGGCTCAGGACAACCATGACGGCGAGTCGAAAGAACACACGCCGGTGTCGGAATACCTGGTGCCGTTGCTGCTGAGAACGAAGCTGCCGCCCACCTGGCTCGGGCTGGTCGTCGCATTCGCGTGCGTCGCGGCGGAGACCCTCGTGATGTTCCCCCTCCGGGACGCCTCTCCGACGGCCGCCACCGGCGTGGTCTACCTCTGCGGCGTCCTGGTCGTCTCGATGGTGTGGAAGCCGTGGCTCAGCGTCCTGACCGCCGTCGCCAGCGCCATCGCCTTCAACTACGTCCACGTCCAGCCGTACTGGACGCTGGACTTCACCGCGCGTCGGGACCTACTGACCGTTGCGGTGTTCATCCTGGCCGGGCTCGCGGTCGGTCACCTGGCGGATCTCGCCCGCGCTCGCGCCGCCGAGGCGGCCGAACGCCGCCAGGAAGCCACCCTCGCCACCGGGCTGGCCAAGTGCATGCTGTGCGCGGCCGATCTGCGTTCGGCGCTCGGCTCGGCGTCGCAGCGGCTCGCGCAGGCGCTTGAGCTACGGTCCGCGGTGATCGAGCTCGACGTGATTCCCGGGGACGGGCAGCAGATTGCGCTCCCGCTGTGTGACGGTGCCACCCGCCTGGGCACCCTGCTGGTTCCGGCCGACCTCCCCGAGCGGACGCTGGAGCGCCTGCGGCAACGCGTGGTGCCGATGCTGGAATGGCTGCTGTACGCGGCGCGTGACCACGACGCGATCGTCGACTCGCTGAACGCGAGCCGGAAGATCGCCCTGCTCGTGGACGAGCAGGTCGCGTGGCGGCGGGTGGCCATGCTGGTCGCACGGGGGTCGGCGCTCACCGACGTGTTCGACGCGATGACGGAAGAACTCTGCCGGGCCCTCGGTGACGTCCGCACGGCGCTGATGCGCTACGAGCCGAACCGCACCGCCACCTGCCTTGCGGGTCTGAGCGAGCTGGGCGGCCCGATGTCGATCCCGCTCGAAGAGGACGGCATCGTCGGGACGGTGCTGCGCACGCGGCGTCCGGCCCGGATCGACTGCTACGACGGTGCCCCCGGTCCGGCCGCGACGGCCGAACGCGGCCTCGGCATCCGCGCGGCGGTCGGCGTGCCTGTCATGGTCAACGGGCGTATCTGGGGCATGCTCGCTGTCGTGTCGTTCACGGCCGAGGCGATTCCGCTGGCGGCCGACCGGCGCCTGGCCGACTTCAGCAACCTCATCGCGAGCACGATCGCCAACGCCGAGCATCACGCGCAGCTCGCCGCATCCCGTGCCCGCATCGTCGCCGCCGCCGACAACACCCGGCGACAGTTCGAACGGGCGCTGCACGACGGTGCACTGCAGCGGGTCGTCTCGCTCGGGCTCGAGCTCAGCATGACCGAGGCGTCGATGCCACCGGAGCTGAACAGGTACAAGACGCAGCTGTCACATACCGCACAGGGCCTGAACGGCGTGTTCGAGAGCCTGCAGGAGGTCTCGCGGGGCATCCATCCGGCGATCATGTGCACGGGTGGGCTCGGCGCCTCGATCAAGTCGCTCGCCCGCCGGACCGCGATTCCGGTGGACCTGAACCTGAACATCGACCGGCGGCTGCCCGACCACACCGAGGTGGCCGTGTACTACATCGTGTCCGAGGCGCTCGCCAACGCCGTCAAGCACGCCAAGGCGAACATGGTGCACGTCAACGCCGAGGCGGAGAACGCGGTGTTCCGGCTTTCGGTGCAGGATGACGGCGTCGGCGGAGCCAGCCTCGGCAAGGGGTCCGGACTGATCGGCCTGCAGGACCGCGTCGAGGCCCTCGGCGGCCACATGGAAGTCGTGAGCCCGGCCAGGCACGGCACGGCGCTCCTGGTCAAGATCCCTATCGACGAAAGGTCATAGCTGTTCACCGCCGGCCCGGCGCTCCGCGAGCGCGTCCCACGGCGCCCGCTCAGCTCGGCAGTGAGCGGACGCCGCGGACCCTGATCACTGCGGGAAGTCGCCGGGGTCGACCGAGTCGGTGTCGGCGTTGCCGCCGACGCTGGCCTTGAGGGTGATTTCCCAGGTGGTGTACTGCCTGCTCGTGGTCTTGAACTCGAAGAGGTCCTCGAACTTCTCGAACTCGCAGGAGCGGGTGAACCCGGCGACGCCCGCGTCCCAGTCGACGCCGGTGGCCATGTACACCTGGTAGTTGCCGTCCTTGACCTTCTTGACCTTGTACGTCTTGCCGGCCGAGACGTAGACCGTCCAGGCCGCGACCTTGCCGCCGTTCGGGACGAGGCTCACGACGACGTCGGTCGTGCTGCCGCTGTTGTTGATCGTGAATTCGCCGGAACCGTTGAGGGTTCCCTTCTTCACCATGGTGCCGTTCGCCAGCGTGCGGGTCTGCTGGGCGACCGGCGCCGGCAGCCACGCGCCGAACGTGAAGGCGGAACCGAAGGCCTTGACCGCGTCCCGAAGGTAGGTCGCCGCCGGCAAGCCGGTCACCTGGGCGACCGCCGCGGAACCGGCGCAGATCTCGCCGTTCTTCGCGTCTCCGGTCAGCGCCACGAAGTCGCTGCCCAACGAGTCGAACGCCCGCTTGAGCTGCTCGTGGCCGGCGGCCGCCTCGTTCGGCGGGGTGACGGACGTGAACCGGGGCGCGCTCGTCTTGACCGCATCGGCCAGGGCCTGCGCGGCCTCGACCGTCGCCGCCTGGTTCTTCGCCGCGGCGACCTTCTGCCACGCCGGACCCATCACCGCGTCGGCGTCGGTCAGGAGCGTCTGGTAGGCGGTGGCGGTCAACGGCTCCGGTGCCTTGCTCGGCGTCGGGCTCGCCTTTGCGCCGCCGGCGGCACCTGAGGAGGTCCGTTTCTGCTCGGGGTCACCGCCGACGAAGGCCGCGGCCACGCCAACACCGCACACGAGCAGAAGCACGGCGGCGACGACGCCGATGATCAGCTTGTTCCTCGATCCCGTGGACCCCGTGGGCGCGCCCCGGTCACCGCTGGGCCACCCTGCGCCCGGGCCGCCGGTGACGGGACCGGTGGGCGGCGCGTTCCAGCCGGGAGCGCCGGTGGGCGGCATCCCGGACGCGTCGGGCATCCCGTACGCGGGCATGCCGGAGGTCGGCGGTCCATATGCGGGCATACCGGAAGTGGGTGGACCGTACGCGGGCATACCGGAAGTGGGTGGACCGTAAGTGGGCATCCCAGAGGCCGGCGCACCGTACGCGGGCATACCGGAAGTGGGTGGACCATATGCGGGCATACCGGGGGCGGGCGCGCCAAATGCCGGCATACCGGAGGCGGGTGTCGCGGAGGTAGGCATGCCGGACGTGGGGATGCCGGAGGTCGGCATGCCCGGTGCGGGGGCGTCAGGTGCCCCCCACGCAGGGAAGTCCGGGTTCGGCCCGGTGGGAGAGGGCGGCGTTGTCACGCGTGCACCGTACCGGTTCAGATGCAAGTGCAGGTGCCCCGACCGGCAGTTGAAGATCACTCCGGCGGACCCCGGCGCCGCGACGGCGAGCATCCGATGCGCCGTGGTCGGACTAGACTGATGTCAGTGCAGATCGGTGCGCTGACCCGGCTGGTGCGACCGACACCCCCGCCCCGCGGGTTGGGGATCGCGGTCGCCGCCGCGCTGATCGCGGTCGAGACCCTGCTGGTCTATCCGCTCCGGCTGGCCATGGAGCCGTACTTCCCCGGCATGATCTACATCGTCGGCGTGCTGGTCACCTCGATGGTCTGGGGCATGTGGCTCGGGCTGGTCACCGCGGTGGCGAGCACCATGGCGTTCGTCTACTTCCACGTCCAGCCCTTCGAGAGTTTCGCCGCCTCCGACGTACGGCAAGTCGTCGACCTGGCGTTCCTGCTCATCGTCGCGGTCGCCACGAGTGCGGTGGCGGACCTGTCCCGGCTGCGCGCCGTCCAGGCCGAGGAGTCCGAACTCACCGCCGAGCTGGCCAGGCTGCTGCTGTACGCCGACGACCTCCCCGCGGTGCTGCCCGCCGTCGCACAGCGCATCGCGCGATCCCTCCAGCTGTCGGACGCCGCGATCCACCTCGCGACCGTCCCAGGTGATGACCGGCATGCGGCGTTTCCCCTGTACATCGACGCCGCCCAGCGCGCGACCCTGGTGGTGCCCGTCGAGACGCCCAAGCAGACGATGCAACGGCTGCGGGACAGCATCGTGCCGTCGTTGACGCCGCTGTTGCTCGCCGGCTCGGAACGTGCCGCCGTGCTGAGCTCCCTCGAAGCGAGCCGGGAGCAGCTGTCCCGGCTCGCCGCCGAACAGGCCGCATTGGGGCGGGTGGCCAAGCTCGTGGCCGGCGGCAGTCCCCCGGCCGAAGTCTTCGACGCGATCACCACCGAGCTGCACGGACTGATGAGCGAATACAGCACGTGGCTGTGCCGCTACGAGTCCGACGGCACGGCCAGCGTCGTCGCGACCAACCTCACCGACGAGCTCACGACCGACGCGCGCTGGCCGATCGACGGCGAGAACGTCCTGGTCAAGGTGCGGGACACGGGATGCGCCGCCAGGGTGGACACCTTCAACGGCGCGGCCGGCCCCGTCGCCGCGCACGCCCGTGACATGGGTATCCACTCCGTGGTCGGGGTGCCGATCGTGGTCGACGGGCGGCTGTGGGGCGCGGCGGGCGTGGCGTGGGTCCGGTCCGAGCCGCTGCCGCCCGGCACCGAGGCACGCGTCGCGGAGTTCACCGACCTCGCCGCCACCGCCATCGCCAACGCCGACGGCAAGGCCGAGCTTGCCGCGTCCCGGGCCCGGCTCGTCGCCGCCGCGGACCAGGCCCGCCAGCGCATCGAACGCAACCTGCACGACGGCGCGATGCAGCACTTCCTCGCCGTCGCGATGCAGCTCGGTGCCGCGGAGGCCATCCTGCCGCCGGAGCTGACGGAGGCCAGGGCGGAACTGTCGCAGGCCCGGCGCGGTCTGGTCAGTGCCATGGACAACCTGCGCGAGATCTCGCGGGGCATCCATCCGACGTTGCTCGCCTCGGACGGTCTGCCGACCGCGCTCAGGGCGCTCGCCCGCAGGTCCCCGGTGCCGGTCGACCTCGACGTCCACACCGACCAGCGCATGCCTCCGGTGGTCGAGACGGCCGCGTACTACATCGTCTCCGAAGCGCTGACCAACGCGGTCAAACACGCCCACGCCACGGTCGTGCACGTGCAGGCGACCCGCAACGACATGCTGCACCTGTCGATCGACGACGACGGCATCGGCGGCGCCGACCCGCACCGCGGCACCGGCCTCACCGGCCTCCAGGACCGGGTCGAGGCACTCGGCGGGCACCTCACCATCACCAGCCCCGCCGACGGCGGCACCCGGCTGTCGGCCACCATCCCGACCGATTCCTTCCCCATGCATGTCTCCTGAGCCGGCGGACCGCGGCGGGCTGGAGCCGCCCTGGCCCTTCGTCAGGCGGCCGCGATGGAGTAGGCGCCGCTCGCGCAGCCGGTGATGCGCCAGCCGCCGGGCACCCGCTCGGCCGACACGTCGCGGACGTTCGTGGTGCGGACGGTCGGCTCGGCCTCGCCGGGGAACCAGACGTCGACCTGGCAGTTCGCCGGGTCGGGCGGGGCGGTCGCGGTGATCCGCAGGTCGGTGCCGCGCGGGCCTGCCGTCAGTGACGCCAGCCGGCCCGGGAAGGCCCGGGGGTAGGCGCGCGACAGCGGTTCGGCGAAGGGCGCCGGCGGTGGGATCGATTCGCCTGTACGGCAGTCGACCGCGACCAGGTTGCCGGACTTGGTCGCGTCGGCGCCGGTCTCCGGTGAGCCGCAGCCCTGCCGCCAGACCCAGAACGCGCCGCCGATACCGAGCCGGTCCTGGGCCGCGGCGAACCGCCGTACCTTGGCACCGTCCACCGCGGGGTCGCCGAACCAGCCCCATTCGCCGGGCCACAGCGCGGCGCCGTAGGCGGAGGCCGCGCGGGCCGACACGGTGAGGTTCCGCTCGATCGACGCGATCGTCAGGCCCAGGCTCTGATCCATGCTGATGGACTCGCTGTACGGGTGCGGGGCGAACACCAGTTGCCGGTCCGCGGTGAACCCGGGCGGCGGGGTCACGTCGAAGCCGAGGCCGGACCACAGCACGCTCGGCTGGAAGAAGACGAGGTGGGGAAAGCCGCCGGCGGCGTCCTCGGCCGCGCGGATCGCGGTGATGGCGGCGTCGTAGAACCGGCCCAGCAGCAGCCCCGAGCTGGTCGGCGGGTTGGGCCCGATGCCCGGCTCGTTGAGCAGGTCGTACCCGGCGACGGCCGGTTCGCCGGCGAAGGCGCGGGCGACGAACGCCCAGGCGCGGACGAGCTCGGTCTGGATGCCGTCGCGGTCGGCGTACAGGTTTCCGTACGCCGTCGCCACCGCGGGCGCGAGGTCCCGGGCCAGGAACTGGCAGTGTGCCGTGCCGTCGGTGATCGTCGCCCAGGCCGGCGCGCCGTCCCAGCCGGTGGTCGGGGTGGTGCCGCCACCGCACCGTTCGGACGGCCGCGCGAGGGCGTTGCCCCACGCGTCCTGGTGCATGTCCAGCACGGTGTAGATCCCTTGTGCCTTGGCGCCGGCGACCGCCGCCTGGATCTCGCGGAGGTACGACTGGTCGAACCTGCCCCGCTCGGGCTCCAGCCGCGACCACGACATGCCGAGACGGATCACGTTGAAGCCCATCGCCGCCATCTGCGCGAAGTCGTCATCGGTCAGCGGCCGCGTCGCCGGCACCGCCGGATCGCGCAGGTAGTAGTCGATCAACTGGTTCACGTTGACGCCCCGCAGGATCACCTGCCGGCCGGTGACGTCGCCGATCGTCGACAACCCGTCGTGCCGGGGCGCCGGGTGGACCAGGAGCCGCTGCATGCCGCCGGTCCCCGCGACCGCGGCGACGGACGGAGGTCCGGGCTGGACCGGCGCCCCGATGACCGGCGCGAGCGCGAGGAGCAGCACCCCGACCGCCACGAGGACCACCAGCCGCGGTCGCGTGCCGGGACGCAGCAGCAGCGCGGACGGCCACCGCGAGCTGATCCCGGCAACGACGATCGCCGCGGCCAGGCCGACGGCCGCGCCGTAGCTGAGGCCCGTCGCGACGCTGATCAGCGCGGTGCTGATCCACCAGCTGTCCGGCCCGGCGCCGGAGAGGTGGTCCGACAGCGGCGCGGTCGCCGCGCCGACGACCCCGAGGCCGAGACCGCCGACCACCGAGGCCAGCCACACGGTCACCCCGACGCCGGACAACCAGCGCCCCAGGGCCCGCACGACCGCCGCGACGACGGCTAGGAACACGGCCATGCCGAGGAGGAAGCCGAGCACGCCGTTGGCGGCGGTCGGAGCGATGAGAAATCCCGCGAACGCGAACCCGACCGGGCCGCCGAGCCACCACTGCGCCGCCGGTCCCACCGCGGCGAGCGCGGCCACGGCGAACACCACGAGCACGGGCGCGACGACCGGCTGCGCCGCCGAGGGCTCGGGCTCGTCGCGGGAACGGGCCGCCGGGCCGGCGCGATAGGCGAGCGCGGCGCAGGCCGCCACCAGCGCGCCGACGACGACGTACTTCAGTGCCGCGAAGCCGCTCGTGCTCACCGCGTACCGCAGCGCCGAACCGACGGAAAGATGCCGTCCCAGCACAGGAATCGCCGACACGAAGCCACTCGCGGCGCTCGCCCAGGCGCCCGCGCCGACGGTCGCGACCCAGGCGGCGACGAACACCCACCGGACCGCCAACCGCCCGCCGGCGAGCAGGACCGGGACCGCCGCGCCGGCCAGCAGGACCGGAAGCCCGACCACGAGCGGTGCCCAGCGGTAGGTGCCGCCGGTGCCGGCGAGGGGCAGCCCTCGACCGCCGACCGGTGCGAGCAGACCCGAGGGATCCGTCGCGGCGCCGACCGCGACGACGGCGACGAGCAGGGCGACAACGGTCGCGGCGGCGCGGGCCTGCGGCGCGGCCCAGATCCGTCGGAGGGTCATGAGGGCGAGTTGGCAGTCATGGTGAACGCGATTCTTACTCGCGTTCGGCGGTTTGTCAGCCCCCTTCCGCCACCCCGTCGGCCGGTGTGGCGGCGGGTGCAGCACCCGCCGCCACAGCAGCTCACCTTCTGTGGTGCGCGGCGATGCGGGCCAGCTCCGCTCCCCGCCCCTTCATGTACCGCTGCCCGACCCAGGACGTGAAGGCGGCGAGTGCGGCCGGCGACGAGCCCGGCGACCACGCCTCCTCCTTGGTCAGGTCGAAGTAGGTGAGCAGTTTGAGGTCGGGGTACGCGCCCGTGCGCAGCGTCGCGTTCATGTTCCTCAGCCACTGCGCCTTGTCGCCGCCGTCCTCGGTCGACGCGAACTCGGCGATCGTCACCGGCCGGTTCGGCGCGACGGCGCGGGCCTTGGCGTACGCGGCGGCGAACGTCTGGTCGAACGTGGTCCAGTGATCGCCGGCCGGGTCCCACGACGGGCCGAATCCCCAGTTGTAGCCGTCGATGCCGACCCAGTCGACGTACGCGTCGCCGGGGTAGGCGGCCGCCGGGTCGTTGTAGGGCGCATCCGGTGACGAGCCGTTGTTGTAGGCCCACACCCACTGCACGTTGCGCGCGCCGGCGGCCACGACGAGGTCGTGCACGTGGCGGTACGCCCGCACGTACTGGGCCGGGTCGGCGTTGTTGTTGGCGATGCCCCACGGATACCAGTTGCCGTTGAACTCGTGGCCCCAGCGGACCAGGATCGGCATGCGCACGGCGGCGAACTCCTTGGCGCGCGCCGTGATGTAGCCGTCCCACGAACCGTCGATGATGTCCTGCAGGTGGATCTGCGCGGGGTCGTTCGAGCCGAGGGCGGTGTCCCAGGGTTCCCAGGTGTAGTGCGGCATGATGCCGTGGCGCCAGAGCGTCCTGGCCTCCGCCACCGGGAAGGGGCGGCCACTCGCCCAGCTGTCGAACCACATCACGCTGGCGGGCGTGACGCCGTACAGGCTTCTGACGTCGGCGGCGATCGTGGTGGGGTCCTCCTCCCGGAACATGCCCAGGTACCGCGTCGGCGCCGTGTCCCGGCCGGCTCCGGCCGCGGCGGTGCCGGCGCCGGACACCACCAACGCGACGGCGGCGGCCGCCGCGCACAGCAGTGTTCGCATCCGCATGTTGCCTCCCAGTCGATGTTGAGAGCGCTCTCTCGCCGGGCCGTTGATAGACGCCGACAATTGGTAGCGCTTCCAGTTTCAAGCTAGCGGCGGGCGGTCGCGACGTAAAGAGGCAGGGCTCGATCCTTGACAACAGCGCCGCAGGGTCACACGCTGTCATCGACGCAGCCGGGTCAGATCGACTGGAAGCGCTTCCGGTCTCCCCCAACCTGCCGGCACCGCGTCCGGGATCCCGCCAAATCCCCGTTCGTCGTGCGTGAGCAGCGGCTCCGCACGGCTTCGTAGGACTGGAGACCTCACATGTTGCGGACTCGATTGACCGCGTTGGTCCTCGCCACCCTCGGCCTCACGGCCGTGCTGAGCGTGCCCCACGCGGAGGCCGCCATCGGACCCAGCTTCGTGGACAACCTGAACTCGTTCGACACCGGTCGCTGGCACAAGGCCGACGGCTACAGCAACGGCGGCATGTTCAACGCCGGCTGGCGCGCCGACCACGTCTGGTTCAGCGGCGGCGTCATGGGCATCAACCTGGACACCGCGTCCTGCCCGGGCGGCTGCTCCGGCAAGCCCTACGCCTCCGGCGAATACCGCAGCAACGACCTGTTCACGTACGGGCGCTTCGAGGCGCGGCTGAAGGCCGTCAAGAACCCCGGCACGGTGACCTCGTTCTTCACCTACACCGGGCCCAGCGACGGGCAGCCGTGGGACGAGATCGACGTGGAGATCCTCGGCAAGAACACCAACCAGATGCAGACCAACTACTTCACCGGCGGCGTCGGCGGGCACGAGACCGTCATCAACCTCGGCTTCGACGCCTCGGCCGGCTACCACGACTACGCCTTCGAGTGGTGGAACGGCGGCACCATCAACTGGTTCGTCGACGGCAGGCTCGTCCACCAGGAGAACGGTTCGCGCGGGGCGCTGCCCACCCGCCCCCAGCGCATCATGATGAACCTGTGGCCCGGTGTCGGCGTCGACGGCTGGCTGCAGCCGTTCAGGTACCCGGGCAGGACCCTGACCGCCACCTACGACTGGGTGAAGTACACCCGGTACTGAGCCGGGATCAGGCCGACTCGCGCACGACGAGCTTCGCGGGCAGGATCAGCGACGCCGGCTGGGCCCCGTCCAGCAGTTCGACCAGCATCCGGGCGGCCTCGCGGCCCAGCGACTGCACCGGCTGGTGCATGGTGGTGAGCGTCGGGTCGGTGTGCAGCGCGATGGGCATGTCGTCGAAGCCCACCACGGCGACGTCGCCGGGCACCGCGCGGCCGGCGTCGCGCAACACCCGCAAGGCCCCGGCCGCCATGTTGTCGTTGGCGGCGACCACGGCGTCGAGGTCCGGATGCGCGTGCAACAGCGCGCGCATCGCCTCGGCGCCGCTCGCCTCCAGGAAGTCACCGGGAGCGGTCGCGAACGGCTCGAGGCCGGCCAGCAGCAACGCCTCCGCATAGCCGCGAAGGCGCTCCCGGCCCACGGCGGTGTCCTCCGGACCGGTGATCATCGCGATCCGGCGGCGCCCGGCGCGCAGGAGATGCTCGGTCGCGGTCCGCGACCCGCCGGCGTTGTCGACGTCGACGTAGTACGGCGGCGTCCCGTGCACCGGCAGGCCGATGAACACCGTCGGCAGGCCCGACTTCGCGGCGATGTCGATCATGGGGTCGGCGCCGCGCGTCGCGATCAGCATCACGCCGTCGGCCCCCCGGGTCTGCAGGAAGTTCCGCAGCCGCCGCTGGCCGTGATCGTTCGTGGCCAGGCTGAGCATGAGGTGCAGGTCGGTCTTCTCCAGCGCGGCGGACGCGCCGACGATGACCTGCGCGAAGAACGGGTCGCCGAACACCTCGGGCCCCTCGCCGGACACCGCCAGCACGACCACGCCCGTCTGGCGGGTGGCCAGCGCCCGCGCGCTGCGGTTGGGGGTGAACCCGAGCTCCCGGATCGCCTTCTCGACGGCGTCCCGCTTGGCGCGGCTCACGTTGGGCCCGTTGTTGATCACCCGGGAGGCGACGGTGCGGGACACCCGGGCGCGCTCGGCGACCTCATCGAGGGTCGGCGGTCGAGACGGGACCGGTGACGGCATGCGTGGTCCCTCCGCTCACGGTCCAGCCATGGTAGGTAGCCTCGCACGGACCTGTAAAGTTCCCCGACCCGCACCCGACGGGCTCCAGGCGGGGACGGTTGATCATGGTCTTCGCAAGGGCCGCGCTGGGTGGTACAACGTCGCCATGAACGCCACGCGTCCCGGGTCTCGCCCATCCCGCGCGCCGATGATCGCAGGTGCGATCGCCTTCGTGGTCATTGTCGTGCTGCAGGTTTGGACGGGTGTACGCCGGGACTGGGCCGTCCCGCTTGTCCTGGCGCTCTACGGGGTGGTGGTCACCGCTGCCCTCGTATTGCTCGCCCGCGCCGCGCGGGCTTCGCGACGTGACGACCCGTCGGCGTGGCTGGTTCTCACGCGCGGCGGCTTCGCGGTGCGGCCGGCGATGCCGCTCGGCCCGGTCGTCGGCATGCTGACCGTGTGCCTTGGCCTGCTGGCCGGTCCGGCCGTCAACGAGTGGCGTGCTGTGATCCAGGCGCCGCCGACCGTCGTGGTCGACGCCGCGCTCGCCTTCGTGATGAGCGCGCCGGTGCTGCTGGGCGTGGTTGCCGTGGCGTTGATGATGCCCGTTGCCTGGCGCGGTTACGCGGTCGAGCTGACCCCTGCCGGGATCCGGTCGCGCGGTCCCCTGCACCGACGCGTGCTGCCGTGGCACGCCCTCGCCGCGCGGGCCGGGCATCAGGCCGGGCATCAGGTCGGGCGCGTCTGGCTCGTCGTGGACCGGCCGGACCTGGTGCTCCAGCGGGGCGTGCCGGTCCTGGACTCGCGGGAGCGGCCGACGCTGTCCGCTGGGCGGGCGGGGTCCCACCCGGCGGCGGCCAGCTCTCCGGCCAGCACATAGGCGCCGACCAGGGCCAGCCCGGTGCCCTGCCCGGACATCGGCGACGAGCTGAACGCCGCGTCCCCGAGCAGCCTCCAGGTGCTTCCTCCCGCGCTGGAACGTTCCCAGCACAGGCCCACCGCTGTCGGTGTGTCCAGCCGAATCGACCACGGATCCGCAAGCAACGACGGAAACCGGCAACAGTGACCTCTTCGCTTACCCGCTCAGATCTATCAACGGTGTACCTGAAAGCGCAGGTGAAGCACCCGGTTGCCCTGAATCACCACGTCAGGTTCCTCCAACAGGTGCTGCGCGTGGACCGACCCGAAGTAGCGCTTGCCGGACCCGAACACGACGGGGACGACGTCCATGCGCACCTCGTCGATCAGGCCCGCGGCGAGCACCTGGCCACCGACGTCGCCGGCGGCGACCTCGACCACGCGGTCACCCGCGAGCTCCTGCGCCTTGGCCACGGCCGCCTCGACGCCGTCGACGAAGTGAAACGGCGCCTCGGGGTCCCAGCCCTCGGGCGCCGGCCGGTGCGTCACGACGACCACGTGGTCGATCCCGCCCGGAGGCTTCCCGTCCCAGCCGTCCGTCAGGTCGAAGACGTGGCGGCCGACGACTGTCACCCCGATCTGGTCCCAGTACGGCCGGGTGTAGTCGTAGGACGTCCGCGACACCTTCAGGGCGCCGCTCTCGTCCAACGGGACGTCGCCGCTGGTCAACCAGTCGAACAGCGGTCCGGGCTGGTCGTTCTCGTCCGCGACGAAGCCGTCCACCGACACCGAGCTGTACATGACCACCTTGCCCACGCGGCTCTCCTCTGCTTTGGGATGCCCCCAAATTAGCGTGCCGTGAGCTGTCGCTCTTGTAAGAATTCAATCGGCCGGCAGCGGCCAGCCGTCGAACACGTGGCCGGGATGTTCGCGCAGGAACCGCCGCCGGACTTCGACGTACCGGGTCGGCGTGAGCCCGGTGAACGCCCGGAACTCGTGGCCGAAGTGGGCCTGGTCGAAGTAGCCTGCGCCACCGGCGAGTTCGCCCCAGTCGATCGGTCCGGCGGGGTTGATCGCGAACACGGTGGCGGCGAAGCGGTAGGTGCGGGCCAGCCGCTTCGGCGTGACGCCGATGAGTTCCTTGAACCGCTGTGCCAGATGAGTGCTGCTGACACCGGCTGCCACGCTCAGGCCGCCGATCGCCACCGCCCCGCCGGTCGCCGCGATGACGCTGCTCGTGTGGCGGACCAGCCCCAGGCCGGCGGTCTCGCACAGCCGTCGCATCAGCTCCTCCTCGAGCAGCGTCAGCATCTCGTGCGGTCCGTCCGCCGTGGCCAGCCGGTCTCGCAGCTCAGCAACGGCGGGCCGGCCCCAGACCTGCTCCACCGTCACCGGCCGGTCGCACAGCTCGGCCGCGGGCATCGGCAGGAACGGCGCCAGCCCCCACGGCTTGACATGCGCGCCGACGGACCGGGACGGGAGCGGGTAGCCGAACTCCAACGCGCGGGTGGGCGTGGTGACCACACAGCCGTCGGCGTACTCGGCCGTCTCAATGTCGGTGCCGGCGCGGATGCGGAACGGCGCCCCGAGGTTGACGATGAGCAACGCCGCCGGCATCGGCGGCAGCGTCAGCCGGGCGTACGGCGGCGCACCCTCCAGGTAGTACAGGTCGTCGATCAGCCCGTCCAGCGGCGGTCGCGGCACTCTGGACACGTACTCCACGCCCACAGCATCGCCGACGTCCCGCCGGCGTCGCGCGCCGGGGCTCGCACGGGGGTACTACTCTCCGCGGCATGTCTGAAGATCATGTGTACGGTGTGCGGCTGTTCGTCCCCGGGGTCGCGGCGACGATGGCGCAATGGCAGGACTCGCTCGGACGGTCCGGGCTGACCCTGGACGGCGAGTCGCTCACATCGCAGCGCCTCGGCTTCCGCGCGCCGGTGGACTGGGTGGAGAACGACGGCTCGTTCGGCCAGGCGTTCGGCTACGGCACGGTGTCGGCGCAGGAGCAGTCCGCCATCGCCGCGGCCGGCAGCGCTCTGGTCCTGGATCTGCCGGTGTACCTCGGTGCGGCGGTGGACGAGGTCGCGACGCTGATCACCGCGCTGGGCGACGCCGGAGCGCTGGGCGTGCGGCTCGAGCAGTCGAAGCTGGGCTGGTCCGTCCCGCACTGGCTGGAGAGTCTCGAGGGCGGCGACCCGTGGCTGCTCTACCGGTGCGCCGTCGTGGTGCTGCAGGACGGCGGTGTGTCGCGAACCTGCGGCATGCACGCGTTCGGGTTGCCGGACGCGGCGGTCGAGGCCGCACCGTCCGAGGCCAACCGGCTTCTCGGCGAGCTCAACGTGTACCAACTGGCCGAGGACCCCGTGCTGGTCAGCGGCGACACGTTCAGGCCCGACCTGGACACCCCTCGCCGCCGCCTCGAGCGCTGGCCCGACGACGGGTACCCGACGGGTCACCCCTGCAACAACCCCTTCGGCATCTGGCGTCTGGGCCCCGAGGGAGGCGAGGCGGATCCGCGGCGCGAGCTTCGGCCCGTGTTCATCCCCGCGCTGGTGACCCTCCTCCACGCCGCCGAGGCGGAGGCCGGCCGGCACCTGCAACGCGAAGAGGTGGAACGCGTCACCAACGAAGGCGCCTGCATGATGATGACCCACGCCAACGCGCAGCAGCTCGAACGCAGCCGCGGCTACGCGGACCTCGAGCCCGACCTCGCCTGGTGGCAGTGGCAGCTCGTCCGCGAATCCCGAGGCTGACACCGCAGGGCAGGTGGCCGGCGCGGTCGGCGAGCCCGACCCGGTCGAGCAGGTGCAGGGCGCGCCGGCACGCCTCGCGGGGCCGCCGGCCGGCCAGCAGCGCGGCCGGCTCGACGTTCTCCACGGCGGTGAGCTCGTCCATGAGGTGGAACGACTGGAAGACGAACCCGACGCTGTCGCGCCGCAGCCGGGCCAGGGCCCGTTCGCTCATCGTGTCGATCCGGCGGCCGGCCAGCCACACCTGCCCGCCGGTGGGGCGTTGCAGCCCGCCGAGCAGGTGCAGCAGGGTGGACTTGCCGCAGCCGCTGGGCCCCATGATCGCCAGCGCCTGCCCGGCGGGCACGTCCAGGTCGACCTCGTCGACCGCGCGGACCAGCCCGTCGTCCTCGCCGTACCGCCTGGTCAGCCCGCGCGCCCGCAGCACCGTCGATCCGGTCACGCCCCCGCCTTCCGTCCGGTCCGGTCACGCGCGGTCCAGATGCGCTCGCACGCCTCCAGCCACTCCAGGTCGGCCCGCAGCCGCAGCACGACACCCTCCAGCAGCAGCCCGGCGACCGGGTCCATCGACCGGTCCAGCGCGGCCCGCTGCGCGTCGCGGAGCCGGCGCAGCACCTCGCGCCGCTGGGCGTCGACCAGGGCCACGGGATCGGCCAGCCGGGCGGCCGCGGCGGCCACCAGCTTGAGATGGAACTCCGTGAGATCGGGCTTCGGCCAGCTCACCTCGGTCAGCCAGGTGCTGACCCGCTGCTGCCCTGCCGGGGTCAGCGCGTGGACCCGGCGGTCGGGCCGGTCCGGCAGCCCTTCGGCCCGCTCCGAGGTCACCGGTCCGGCCTTCGTCAGCCTGGCCAGCGTCACGTAGATCTGCCCGGCGTTCATCGTCTCGCCCAGCGGACCGAGCGCGTCCCGCATCCGGCCGCGCAGCTCGTACCCGTGCGCCGGCTCCTTCGCCAGCATGGCCAGCACCACGTCCTGCACCCGGCCACACCCCCTCAGGTAGACCGCCAATAGAGAACCGCTAGCTATGGTGCTGTCAACCTCGGCGGTGGCGATCTTCCGTCATACCTTCGCAGCCGATATATTGAGCCGCGTGGAAACCCCACTGCGTGAACCGACATTCCTGATCCTCACCGCCCTCGCCGGCGAGCCGATGCACGGCTACGGCCTGATCGCCGAGGTGGCCCGGCTGTCCGACGGCCGCATCTCGCTGCGTCCCGGCACGCTGTACGGCGCGCTGGACCGGCTGGTCGACGCGGGCCTGGTGAGCGTCGACCACGAGGAGATCGTCGACGGCCGCCTACGCCGCTACTACCGGCTCACGGAGCCGGGCGGCGACCTGCTGGTCGCGGAGACCGAACGCATGCGCCGCAACGTCGAGGCGGCGACCACCCGGCTGCGCGCCATCAAGGCCGCGCCCCGCCTGAGCGGAGGACTCGCGTGAGCCGGCCGGAAAGCCGCCCGGACCGCCCCGCGGTGACCGATCTCGAACGGCGCTATGCGCGCTGGACGGCGCTGTTCTATCCGGCCGACTACCGGCGGGAGCGCGGCTCTGAGCTGGTGGACACCTACCTGTCCCTGGCCGAGCCCGGCCGCAGGAGGCCGTCGCCGGCCGACATCGCCGATCTCGCGGCCGGCGGGCTGCGCCGGCACCTCCGGACCGCACCCGGCGTCACTGCCGGCTTCCGGCTCGCCGGCCTGCTCGCGCTGACGACAGCGGCCGCGTTCGCGAGTGCGTGGGCGGTGCTCGAGGTGATGGCACCCATGAAGTTCTGGTCTCGGTACACGGGGCCTTTCATGTCCCTCGGGATGGCGGCGTGGGCGGTCTGGCTGCTGGCCGCCGTCGTGCACCTTGTCGCTCCCGGCCGGTGGTACCGCCGCGCGGCGGTCATCGCCGTGCTGGTCACCGCGGCTGTCGTGCCGGCCGGGATGCTGACCGGACTGTTCCGCCCGCCGCTGATCGTGCTGGTGCCTCAGCTCGTCCTCGGCATCGTCGCGCTCGGCGCCGACGCAGGGCGCCGCTGGTGGGTCCGGCTGGCGCCGCTCGCCGCCGCGGCATCGACCGTGCCGGTCACCGTGGTCACCGAGGCCCGCCTGGACTTCTACGGCGACTACTACCTGCCCGCCGTGGAAGCGTTGCCGGCCGTCGGGGTGACGCTGCTCATCGGTGCGACACTGCTCGCGCTCGGCTTTGCCGCCCGGCACGACCTCCGCGGCGCCTGGGCGCTGCTGTTCCTGCTCACCCCGATCGGCATGCTCACCCTGAACCCACTCGGTGCGATGCTCGACTCCGGCCCCGGCCGGCCCCAAGTCCCGGTGTGGTCATCCATGGCCGCCGCCGCGATGCTGGTCGCCGTGGTGGGACCAGTACTGCTGACCCTGGCCCTCGCCGCTCAAGGCCGGCGCTCGACAGGCGGCCGGCCGCTGCCGACCCACTGCCCGACTTGCGGCGCCCCGTCAAACTCCGCGTAGTGCGCCACCGCCGGTCGGACGCACACGGATGGAAAGGACGCACGGCGTGGAGGAATGGGAGTTCGACGACGACGTCATGGAGCGGTTGACGGCGTCCGACGGGTTGACCGTCGAAGCACCCACGTTTCAACCGGAGCTGGCGAAGGCGGTGGTGACGGCACTGCGCGCCGAGTACGACATCGATGTCGTGGTGGGCTGCCTGTCGCTGGGCGCGCTGCCGACCCTGCTGGAGACCGCAACGGCCGAGCCCGACGAGGAAGCCCGCGACCTGCTCGACGAGGTCATCGAGCAGCTGCTGTCGTCCCAGACCGACGAGAGCTACGCCGCCGTCCGGCAATGGGCGGCGGCCGACGACCCGCGCGTGCGCGCCGCCGGGCACCTCGGCCTCGGCCGCTTCCGCGCCGCCGGCGGCGACTCCTGGCTCGTCGACCGCTGGCGCGACGAGGACGAGGCGCTCGTCGAGCACGGGCTCGCCGACCCAGACCCGGCCGTCCAGGCAGCCGCCCGCACCTCATACCTGCCCGACGACGAGTGAGCGGGCCTCGGGCCCGCACCTTGTCGATCACCAGAGCGCAGCAGGTGGCTAGGCCCGCGTCTGATACTCGACCGACGTGGCCGGGGTGGTGTCGGTGCAACCGCTGCGCCCGCAGAGACACGCGTAGGGAAACGCCGGGAGGGCCACGCCGATGTGCCGCTCGTGCGCCACGATCTGACGATGGACGACGTCATTCTCATGGCGTCGTCGTGACGACAGTTGCCGGCCTTGCCGAAGCCTAGCGAACGGCGCCGTGGCCGTGGTCACGGCTGCACGCACCGCTGCCAGCACACTGTCCCAGTCAACGTCGGTCGGAACCTCGACGACGGCACCACCGGCATCCGAGGCCGCGGATCGAAGCCGTGCGCCGATCACCTGGTCCCGCTCGACCAGGGCCTCGACCCGAACGCGGGCAGCGTCGTCCCCTGCCACAAGCCGTTGCCGTCTCGCCGTGCGCGTACGCTCGGCGGTGGTGATCAGCCAGATCGCGCCGATGGGTGCCCACGTCGCCACCGCCCGGGGGTGCAGTTGCGGCCCCTCGACGAGCGTCGGCACTCCCGCGACCTGCGCGGCTCGGACATCGTCGATCACGGTGGGCAGTCTGAGCGCGGACGTCCGGTCGAACTCGTCCGCAGCGGCCACCGGGCCCAGGGCGAGCACGTCATCGAGCGGCGGCCCGAGGGCGCCGAGGCGTTCCAGGTGGTCATAGGTGTACGCATCCACCGGGTGCAGCGCGAGGTCGAGCTCGCAGGCGAGCCGGCGGACCGTCGTCGACTTGCCGGACCCCGGTGTGCCACCAACCCAGAACATCGGCGTGCTCGTCACCATGGACGCCATGCTGCCACGCGACCACCGATCGCCGTGCCGGGCGCAAGCTGCTTCAGCGCATCACCAGCTTGGAGGCGGCGCAGAACTTCGGCGGCGGCGCTCCGCCCGGCAGGCGCGCTCCAGCGTCGCTTCAGCGCGGCGCCTCCGCTGGGAGGGGGAACGCGGTGCGCGGCTGATGGCCTGCCCACCACAGCCCGATCGCAAGCGCCGCTGACGCCTCCAGGTAGGCCGCTCGTGCCAGCCCGCCGCAGGGCGCCGGCGTACAGCCGATCGAGCTGATCAGGGTCTCCGTCGCCGCGGCCGCCTCGGCGTGGTCCGCGCAGTAGGGCACGGTCAGTGGTACGCCCTCGAAGGCCGGCGGACGCAGGGTCCAGATGCTGACGTGGCAGAGGTTGAACGCCTTGACCACGTGCGCGTCGGGCGCGGCGCCCGCGAGCCGCCGCGCCACCGACGTCGTGCCACCGGTGTCGAGCATCAGCCCGTCGCCGGTCGGCACGAGGGAGTTGGTGCAGTCGATGACCGTCCGACCGGCGAGGCTCCCGGCAAGGCTGCCCACCAACTGCGGCGCCGCTGCCGCCGGAACCGCGACGAGGACGGCATCGCCGTGGCCCGCCGCGTCCACGAGGCTGCCATGCCCGGCGGCACCGATGCGTCCGGCGGTCTGCTCCGCCCGCCCCTGACTGCGGCCGCCGATCACCACGTCGTGTCCGGCCACAGTCCATGCGCCACCAAGCGCCGCCGCCATGCCGCCCGTGCCGAGTATGCCGATCTTCATCCGTCTGCTCCGTTCCCGCTCCGCGGCCGCCCGGTTCAGGCAGCCGTGCAGGACGATAGGCACGCCGACGCACACCGTACGGTGTGCAATACATCGGGCAGGATGGGCGCATGGGTGATCCCGCTGACCGGCTCGACGACTTCACCTCCGACTGCCGGGCCCGCGTGGCGTTCGAGGTGCTCGCCAACCGCTGGGACAGCGTCGTGGTCTTCACCATCGCCGCCTACGGTCCGATGCGTCCAGCGGCACTCCTCACCCGGATCGGCGGGATCAGGCCCAAGGTCCTCAACGACGCGTTGCGCCGACTGGAGTACAACGGTCTGGTGCAGCGCCGGCCGTACCCGGAAGCGCCACCCCGTGTGGACTACGCGCTCACGGAAGCGGGCGGCGCGCTGCTGGAGCCGATGCGGGCAATGGGTGCCTGGGCCACCCGGTACGCCGATGCGGTCCTTGACGCTCAGGAGCGGTTCGAGGTGCGGGAGGCGTCCGCCCGGCCCGGAGCCGCTCGGCGTCGCCGCATCACGCTCACCGGCAACGCCGAGCAGCAGCCGCAGTGAAGGCGCCAAGGGCACCGGCCACGGCCGGTGGCAGCGGGATGAGAACGGCCTTGCCGCGCGCCCGCAGCACTCGATGACCGTGTTCCTCGCCCGCTCGGCGCGGGGCGGTCGTGCGATGCTACGTGTAGACGGTGCCGATCATCGACACCTGCCATGCATCCTCGATCAGGGCGGCCTCCACGTACATCTCCCAACCCACTCTCGTAAGGTCGCTGATCTCCTGCGGAACGCGGACGTCGACGATGCAGGTGCCGGACCCGTCCTCGAAGCGGATCAGGCCGGGTTCGACGTCGATGACGTACAGGACGTCTTCGACGGTCTCCACGGCATTCGACTGGTCGAATCCGGGTCCGGCGTCGAGCAGGGCGTTCCACGTTCGCCGGAGCTTGTCGGCGTCCGGCAGGTTGGTCCGGACCGGATCGCGGCATCGTGGATGCCATCGCCGCTCGCCTCGGCATCCGCTTCCTGTACTGGAGCGACGCAGTCGGCGATCTCGACCTCCGGCGGACGAATCTGGGCACCGTACGGCTGGACGGCGCCGGGCTCAGCAGCGTCAGGCTGCCGCGACTGATCGAGACTGTGCTGTTGATCAGACCACCGGCCGGCCTGCAGACTCCCCGGTTCGGCCGAATGCACGCTTGGTCGACCAAGCTTCGGCACCGAACTCGGTCTTCGGATGGGTTACGGCATGCGGTGTCGGTGGAGGCGACACCGAGATGGGCGCATCGGCCGAGCGTGAACGCGGGGCGGGGTTCTCGGTACGCTGTGGCCTTGGACTGCGGCGCCTGCCGGTCCTGTTTCCGGGCTCGGCTGTTGGCGCATCCGAGCCGATGTCGGAGGTTCGCGTGGTTCTGCAGGATCCATCGCCCAACCTTGGGATCCTGTTGCGGTACGTCCATCTGGACGGCGCGGTCTCCCGTGCAGCGTTGGCCGAGAGGATGGGCCTGAACCGCAGCACCATCATGGCGCTGACGGC